>JANOZG010000907.1:0-2479 GCA_031429275.1 Planctomycetota bacterium | reverse complement strand
GCATGGCCGACTTTCCGCCGTAGCTCAGGCCGTAGAAGGCAATGCGATCACCATCGACGTTCGGTTGCGTCTTCAGCCAGTTTACAATCTGCTGATGTTGTGGCACGACTGAAGATCGGCGACAAGACAGAGATCGAATGGTTCGTCGGGCCTCACACAATCAACGGCCAGGGCACTTATAAATTTCTCCACAAGCACCTGAGCTGGCCGAATCCAATAGTAAACTGAATCGCCGCGACTGAATAGATTCCGTAGGACGGGTCTCCAGTCCCGTCCTGACGTTTTCATCTCTGCAGGATCCGGACGGGACCGGAGTCCCGTTCCACGGAGTTGCACGCACGAACTTTCAGTGTTTGTAAACCTTGTGCTGCGGCCGGCCTGAAAGAATTTGCTCCTTACCCCAGTTTGTGACAGCTCGGAAAGCGTCGCTGCGGATGAATTCCTGAAATGCGGTTTCGTCGTTCCACTCGCTGGTAATTAAGAACGACGCATCATCGGTGACATCCTTCCAGAGCGTTGAACTCGTGTGCCCTGGAGCTGCCTTCAGTGCATCGATGACGCCGGCGAATTTATCTTCAAAATCCTTTTGTTTGCCGGGAAGGACGTGATAATTCATACCCACAGTAATCATGTAAATTGTTCCGGATTTGAGGTTCAAATGGTTCGGCGTTGTTGCCCAACACATGATTTTAGTTGACTCGTCTCAAATACAATAGTCACCCGTGTGCCTTTGTCACGAGGAACGTTGGCTGGATTCCCGATGCGGAGCATTGCGGCGAAAAGGGTTGAATCGGTCCGACAAGCCCTTACCCTGTGCGGTTTTACCTCGAATCAATTTGCTCAAACGGCCGCCATTGGCGGTGGAGTAGCTTTAATGGACGCCACGATCGTTTTACTTCCCGGTGACGGCATTGGTCCGGAAATTGTTGCCCAGGCTCGGCGAGTTCTTGAAGTTATTGCTCAACGATTCGGTCACTCATTCAGCATGCCGGAACATGCCATCGGCGGCAATGCGATTGACACATTCGGAGACCCGTTGCCTGAAGCAACACTGTCAGCCTGTAAGCATTCACAAGCCGTCTTACTCGGGGCGGTGGGAGGGCCGAAGTGGGACGATCCCAACGCGAAGACTCGCCCAGAAGCCGGACTCCTCCGCATCCGTAAAGAGTTGGGACTTTTTGCAAACCTGCGTCCTACGAAAACCTGGGATGAACTGTTAGACGCCTCACCATTGAAACGCGAAATCGTGGCGGGGACTGATATCCTGTTTGTCCGTGAA
The DNA here is from genome assembly GCA_031429275.1 of Planctomycetota bacterium. Taxonomy (GTDB): domain Bacteria; phylum Planctomycetota; class Planctomycetia; order Planctomycetales; family Planctomycetaceae; genus SXXK01. Next base: position 1,200 of record JANOZG010000907.1, on the reverse strand, counting down.
CTCACGGGCGGCATCTACTTTGGCGAATCCGGCCGTCGGCCTCATCCATCAGGTGAAGAAGCCTGGAATACGATGATCTATTCAACCGGCGAAATTGAGCGGGTTGTCCGCGTGGCGGCCGATGCCGCTCGCAAGCGTCGCGGCAAATTGACGATGGTTGATAAAGCAAATGTGCTCGAATCCTCACGTCTTTGGCGACAGGTTTCTGAACGCCTCATGAAGACAGAATACCCGGACCTTGCGTACAACGTCGTCCTTGTGGATTCGATGGCCATGCATCTGATTTCCAAGCCGCGTGAATTTGATGTCGTCGTCACTGAAAATCTTTTTGGAGATATTCTGACTGACGAAGCATCAATGCTGCCAGGTTCTTTAGGCCTGCTTCCATCCGCTTCCATCGGATCAAGCGGACCAGGGCTCTTTGAACCAATTCATGGTTCAGCTCCTGACATTGCCGGTAAGAATCTTGCAAATCCACTAGCAACAATCCTGGCAACTGCCATGATGCTGCGACATTCCATGGCTATGAACGCAGAAGCAGACGCCATCGAAGACTCGGTGAGTCGCGTCTTGAAATCTGGCCTTCGCACGAAAGACATCGCCGGCACCGGCACTTCTGTGAGCACCACGGAAATGGGTGATGCCGTCGTTAAAGCTTTGATTGGTTGAGATTTTTCATTTTGAGTTTTGAACATCAAATCTCAAATTTCAGATATCAAAATTCGAATCTTCGCTGACTTCTGTCATTCAGAAAAAACAAAAATGCAAACATCGCCGGTCCGGATGGAACAGTTTCGCGCTTCAGTTCTGGCGGTTCCGCCATTGGCTCGGGACGAGAATGAACGAATTTCGAAGCGTGAGAATGAAAAACTCATTCGGCACATTGAAGCTGGCGGCGTCTCGATGCTGCTTTACGGAGGTAATGCGAATCTCTATCACGTCCGTCCGTCGGAATATGGTGGTCTGCTGGAGATGCTGGAAGAGATCTCTGGTAACGACACACTTGTCATTCCATCAGTGGGACCATCGTTTGGTTTAATGATGGATCAAGCCGAACTGCTGAAAGGAACACGTTTTCCAACAGCAATGGTCCTGCCAACGAAAGCCGTGATGACAGAGGCGGGCCTGATGAACGGGTTTCGCAGATTTGTCGAGGCATTTGGACGTCCGGCAGTGCTCTACATTAAGGAAGAGGGCTAC
>JANOZG010000906.1:0-4307 GCA_031429275.1 Planctomycetota bacterium | reverse complement strand
CCATACTTACTACGCGGGTCAGGCAACCGAAACGATGAAGCAGTGGGCGGCGTTCAAGCAGCGTAATCCACAGGCCAAGATGATCTGCATCGATATCCAGCCCAAAAATGTCTCATTAAACCCTTGTCGGAGATGTGCTTCTTACTCCTGATTTCCAATCTCAGATTTCTAATTTGAAATTTGAGATTGCCAATGAAATCAAACCACGAATGCCAGTGGGACTACATTACCCGTTGTGTCGCAGGTTCGAATCCTGCCGGGGTGAGCAATCACCTCGTAGCTCAGTCTGGCAGAGCAAGCGAAACGTCTCGCAAATCCCTTGTCGTGGTTTGTTTTGATTTGAGATTCAAGATTTGAAATCTCAAAGCTGAACTTCAAATACCGAAACCACAAAAATCGTATGCTGCTGTGACTACATTGCAAATGTTAGACGTCACAACAAACCCTTGTCGATTTTTGCGGACTTGAATCACAGAGCATCATTCAGCAAATGCCATCGGGAGTACATTGGCAACCAGCGGGTCCGAATCCCGCCCCGCGAAAGCGGAGAACTCTCGATCTCACTTGTCGCAGGATGTTCTTCTTCTGACTGAATACTCAAAACTTCCTGCGAGAGACACCTTGAAACACCTATCACGAATGCAGATGGAACTACAAGATTCTTAATCTCGATGTCGTGGGTTCGAATCCAACGGGCTCCATTCTCTGGGACAAACACACGTTTGTCGCAGCACCGGGGCCGTAGCTCAGTCTGGGAGAGCGCGCAACGTTTCATCAATCCTTGTCGTGATCGGTTCTTTAAGTAGCCATCTCGCTCCGCCGAGATGAGACTTCAAGTGCAAACGCTCCATCACATGGCCGCGTTGCCTTGCTGATCCGCGTCCCCCCATCAAGGCTCGTCTCGGCGGAGCGAGACGGCTACATTGTGCGAATCCACAACAAGCACCTCAATATTTCCCACTTCAATGCCAGGAAAGAAATAGTTATGCCATACGAACTTATCAGCACTGGCGAAGCAACGGCGATTTTGCCGACGACGAATTCCAACACAAAACCTATTACGGTTATCGGAACCGAGGCCATTCGCAACACCTTCGATGAAGGCTGCCTGAAACAAGCGATCAATTCTCGGCTGGCTCCCGGCGTGACGGATCTTGTGCTCAACCCCGACGCTCACTGCGGCTATGGTGCGCCGGTGGGATGCGTGATGGTTTCGCCAACGCATATCTATCCAGGTCCGGTTGGCGTCGACATTAAGTGTTCGATGAGCCTTCTGCAATTGAGCGTACCGGCCGATGAAATCATCGATCGCAAAGTTCGACGAGCCCTCATCAATGCGATCTGCGAACGAACTCCGACGGGTGCCGGTCGCGGTCAGCAGAACGCGCCGAAGTCGCGGCGAGTTGATGAAACGTTGGGTCGCCAGTTGATGCTTGAAGGAGCTTCAGAATCCGTCTGCACTCAGCTCGGGATTCCTTCAGCGTGGGCTTCACGATGCGAGGACTCATTCCATGTTGGCCACGATGATACTCACGATGCGCTTGGAGAACGTCTTGATCGGCACATGGCCGACGGCTACTTCCGCAACAAGTTTCCGGGCAAGATGAAGCAGATTGGTTCGTACGGCGGAGGTAACCACTTCGGCGAATGCGAAGTTGTGCAAGTGGAAGACAACGAGCGTGCTCGCAAGGCGGCCGAAGTCTTCGGCATGAGAGACGGGCACGTTGCGTTCCTGTCGCACTGCGGTTCACGAGGCATCGGGCACAACCTGGCGGATGGTCAGTTCAAGTCGCTGCAGGCCAAGTTTGTGAAGTGGGATATTCCGCTGCCAGGTGACGATCGAGAACTCGTCTACGCGCCGCTGGGAACAGCGGAAGCCGACGCGTATATCGACGACATGTCTCTGGGTGCCAACTTCGCAACCGTGAACCATATGTTGATCAACGCACTCGTGCTGGATGCGTTTCAGGAGATCATTCCGGGAACAACCGGCCAGCTTGTGTACTTCATCAGCCACAACATTGCCCGCAAGGAAGTAGTGAACAACAACATCGCCTGGGTTCACCGCAAAGGAGCGACTCGTGCGTTTCCAGCGGGGCATCATGCACTGAAGGGAACGCTCTATGAAAGCACAGGACACCCGATTCTGCTGCCTGGAAACCCTCAGGCAGGATCAAGTGTCATGGTTGCTGACGAAGGCGCATCCATCAGTTGCTACAGCGTCAACCACGGCGCCGGCCGAGCCCTTGGACGCAAACGTGCGATTCGCGAGCTGGATCAGAAGTCGATCGACCAGTCATTCGACGAACACGACATCCTAAGCAACTGCCGCCAGTATCCGAAGGACGAAGCCCCCGCCGCCTACAAAGACTTCAACGAAGTCCTGCGGTCTGTGAAGTCTGCTGGTCTGGCAACGGAGGTCGCAACACTCAAGGCTCGGTTTGTGATCAAAGACGGCGATTCCGCAGATGATTAGCATCGCCATCTCTCCGGTCTAAACAACGGAGGGAGATTTCAGATTTCAGATTTCAGATTTCAAATCTCAAATCTCAAAAATTCATCAACCACACTCTGGATACATCGCCTTGCTCACGCAGCCGTGACTGGCCTGAGCCACAGTGGCGGACCAATCCGCAAGGTAGCCTCGACGAACTTCCAGCGGTGGACGAGGTTGAAGTTTGGCTCGACGTGCGGACATTTCAGCGTCGCTGACGTTGACGCTGATTTTTCCATTCAGCAAATCGAAGGCGATCACGTCACCGTCTTCAACACATCCGATCGGGCCGCCGACAATGGCTTCGGGAGCACAGTGAACCCCAATCGCTCCGTGTGATACTCCCGAGACGCGGGCATCAGAAATGAATGCGATTTTTCCATCGAGTTCCGGTACAGCCAACGCTGCTGTCGCGATCAGAACTTCTGGCATTCCGCAGGCCACAGGTCCCATGTTGCGAAGTACGATGACGCTGCCTGGAGTGATCTTTCGCTGCTCAACAGCACGCACAATGTCGCGAGGGTCATCGAAGCAAACAGCTTTCCCGGAGAACTCCGGATTCTTCATGCTCGACACCTTGAACACGATACCTTCCGGTGCCAGATTGCCAAAGCAAATCTGCATATCAGCGAACGGCTTGTAGCAATTTTCCTTCGTGACGATCAGATCCTGTCCGGCTGGCGGTTTTGGAACATCCTTCAGGTTTTCAGCCAGTGTTTTGCCGGTCACCGTCATGCACGAACCATCGAGGAGGCCGCTATCGAGCAGATGCTTCAGCAGAATTGGTGTGCCGCCGATCTTGTGCAGATCGACCATCGTGCGAGGTCCGCGTGGAGCGAAGCTGCAGAGGACTGGTGTCTCGCGGAAGATCTTTTGCAGGTCACGCAGAGTAAAATCGACTCCCGCTTCCCGAGCCAGTGCCAGAATGTGCAGTACGCCGTTTGTTGAACCACCAGCCGCGGCAATCGTGACGGCACAGTTTTTGAAGGCTGCTTTCGTGAGGATGTCGCGAGGTCTCAGATTCAGTTTCAGCAGATTCGCCACAGCCTGACCAACCTGGCGACATTCAGCTTTCTTTTTGGGATCGACGGCGGGAATCGAACTGCTCGCCGGAAGCATCAGGCCAATGCCTTCCATTGCCAGTCCCCACGTATTGAATGACGCTGCAATTCCGCATCCACCTGGACCGGGACACGCATTACGAATGATCTCTTCCGATTCTTCATGCGTCATTGCTCCAACAGAAGCTTTGGCCTGAGAATCATAAACGTCGAGGATCGTGATATCTTTTCCGTTGTGGCATCCCGGCAGAATGCTTCCGCCACTCACGATCAAGCCTGGATAATTTGAGCGAGCCAGAGCCATGGCGAAGCCGGGGCCATTCTTGTCGCAGTTGTGCAGGCCGATCATTGCGTCGTAACAGTGCGAAGTGATCACACATTCTGCACTGTTTGCAATGAGGTTTCGCGACGGCAAACTGGCGTTGCCACCTTCATGGCCCTGAGTAATGTTGTCGCTGACTCCGGGAGTTCCAAATGGAAATCCAAGCATACCGGCTTCACGACATCCAGCTGCAATCTCCTGCGCCAGTGAATACGCATGGATATTGCACGTGTTGCCGTCCAGTAACGGTACGCCAATTCCGACTTGAGGTTTGTTAAAATCTGCTTCGGTCATTCCCACCGCGTAATAGAACGCCGTGATGCCTTTTTGCCAGCCGTGTGTGAGTTTGTTGCTGTTCCAGTTGAGCATGGGAGCTTCGTTTTCAGTTTTCAGTTAGCAGAAGTAAGGTCCGGTCTTATCCTCGTTCCGG
>JANOZG010000905.1:0-4326 GCA_031429275.1 Planctomycetota bacterium | reverse complement strand
GTGATTCAATGCAGACGCGCCAACTTATGGTGACGCTTCGCTCCTCGGGTCGGGCGAACGGTGGTCACGCATCCCAAAATTCGCGGTCACCAAGTGCTGTTATTATGCACGTCAAGGCGGCAAAGACTCCAAAGGCGATCGGGCTGGCCATTGGAATGAACGCGAGTAGCACAGCGCTCACCGACCATGCTCCTGCGATCCAGCGATAGGCGGTCCAGAAGTTGCCGCTTTTGGCGAAAAAGACAACTGAGGTTATGACGGCCCAGCAGGGGTAGAAGACTGCAATCGAACGATAAAGATCTGGATGAAATATGATGCGCAGACTGGTGAGGCAGGCGAGAGATCCTACGGCGTGCCCGATCCACATTGACCACAGCTCTCGACGCGCTGATTCGGACGAACGATTGGATTGCTGGCTCGCAACGAATGTGGCGAACAAGGGAACGTATCCAACAAAGATTGCCAGCCAGATCCATGGTTCGGACGCACGAAGGCGCAACAGCAACCATACGACCGCACCGTTGGCGAACAACAGCGGCGCAACGACCATCCACAACAAGTGTCGAAGTCCGGGAAAGAAACGATTCCAGCGAGGCCGGTTCAACCATACGGCAAGATCATCGGCAAACTCCTTTGCTGATGCATGTCGCGTTGAGGGACCTTCGGCCATCGACTTCTGACAAATATGGAGCAACTGGACCGGCAGCGTGCTCGGAAAACCATCGGCAACTCGCGGCGAATGCCCCGTCAACACGGCCCAAAGCGTCGCTCCCAGTGAATAGACGTCTGAAGAGACTGACCTGATCGCGGCAATCTCATCCGGCGATGCGTTTCGCATCGCAGCTTGTGCCAGTTCTGGCGCCATATAGGCCAGAGTTCCAGCGACGCCTGTTGATGTCGTGCTCGCGTCGTAGGCATCAAACTCTGCAAGCCCGAAATCGCTGAGCAATGGACGATCGGTTTCGGTTTCGATCAGAATATTGTGTGGCTTGATGTCACCGTGAAGTATTCCATGTCGATGAACGGCGTCAACGGCCCTCGCGATTTTTTCGATGTAGCCTGCCATGCGTTCGGGGGCTGGCACATCTGACTTGCTGGGTACATCTGACTTGCTGAGCTCATTGAGTGTTGTCCCTTTCACAAACTGCATCGAAAACCAAGGGCAACCGTCGATCTCGCCGACCTGATAAACGGGCACGATGTGTTCATGGGCGACGTAGGCTGCAAGTCGCACCTCCCGCTCGAATCGATTCTGCATCTGCTTAACAGTGTCGAATGAAACACCCGTCAGTCGATCAGGCCGAATCACTTTGATCGCGTCGATTCGCTGCATTTTCTGATGCGTACTGCGGTAGACAATCCCCATTCCTCCGCGACCGACTTCTTCGAGTTTACCATACTCGGGTAGAAACGGAGTGGCCTCGACCGTGCCCAGCGCTAAGCGAATCGGCGATGTGAGTTGATCCACAAACATGTAGAGACGTTGATGTTCCGAAGAGGCGACGGAATCACTGGTCGAGGGTGGATCCTTTGTAGCGGTGCGCCGCGAAGAATTTCGAGTCTCAGCCAACCGTTCCAGCTCTGCCAACAACTCATCTGTCGGCGCTTCATCTTCATGTCCCAATGCATTGCTGTCAGACATCGCATTGTTCCTCAAGGCATTTCGCCAGTTGCTGCCGGCCTCGATGCAGAATACCAGCCGCAGCCGGTTCGGACAGGCCGAGTTCATCAGCAATTTCCCTGAGCGAACGGCCGTTGAGATGTTTCATAATTACGGCTCTTCTTTGATTGTCCGGCAGCGTCTGCAATGCGCTGAGCATGATGCAAACTTGTTCATTTCGTTGCACGACTTCGCTGGGTGATGTTTCGTCCGCAACAAGAACCTGCTCCAGTCTGATAAACGATGCTTCAAGGTCCGACGCACGAACTCGCCTCCGGACGTCATTCTTTTGAGCCTGCAGATGTTTCACGGCGTCCAGCGCATTGTGTTTCAGAGCACTGCGCAGCCACGAGAAGAATGCACCCTGGCTCATCAGTGCCAACTGCTCGGCGTTGCAATGAGCCTCCAGAAGCGTCTGCTGCACAAGATCAGAAGCCTCCAGATCTCCTCGCAGCGTCGAAGAAATCATCGCCTCGGCCAGGGTTAAAAGCACCGGTCGAAAGTGGTCCAGGCTCTTCGCAACATCCGTTCCAGATTCCTCCATGCAGGGCTCCCAATCTGACAAGCGACTTTGTGCTCGCCGCTATGCGCTGAAATTCGAGAAGTTTTCTCTTTGGCAGCGCACAGACGCGGCGCCGATCTCGCTTTTACATTAGGAACAGCTTACCAAACCTGTATTAAGCGAGCGATCAACATGCAACGGAATAACTTCGGCGGCAATATTCAGCTCAACCCAAAAACGATGTATACGCCTGCGACCGAACAGGAAGTTCTGGAGATCCTGGACCGCCACCACGGCGAGCGACTCCGATGCGTCGGACGCCTTCACTCCTGGAGCAGGGCCGTTGAATGCAACGACGTGCTGCTTGATCTGCGCCATTTCAACCAGGTGAACCCGGTTGCCGATGGCGAGACGCTGTCGGTTTCAGTTGGTGCCGGGTGTCAGATCAAACACCTTCTCTCGGAGCTGGAGCGGCTGAAGAACTGGACTTTGCCGTCACTCGGGCTGATTACCGAGCAGACCGTTGCAGGTGCCGTCTCGACCGGAACACACGGCTCCGGTCGGAATTCCCTGTCTCACTATGTCGTCAGCGTTCGTCTCGCGCACTACGACTCCGCAACGGGCAAGGCGACGGTTACGGAGATCAGCAGCGGCGACGCACTTCGAGCGGCAAGATGTTCACTTGGTTGCCTGGGTGTGATGCTGAGCGTGAAAATGCTTTGCCGACCGTGTTACAAGGTAGAAGAAGCCTTCCATGAACATGAGCGGCTTGCGGACGTGATTGCTGCAGAGGATCGATATCCGTTGCAACAATTCTTTCTGGTGCCATGGCGATGGACTTATATGTCACAACATCGCCGAGAGACGGATCGCCCTAAATCGAGAACATCGTGGCTGTACCATTGGTATCGCTATTTGACCATCGATATCTTGTTGCTTCTGGTGGTCCTTCTCGTCGTGCGAGTGCTGCGAATCAACGCGATTATTCGATTGATGTTCCGTCGAGTCATTCCGGCATTTGTCATTCGCGACTGGCACGTTATCAGTCCATCCAGCCTGCAGCTGGTGATGGAAAACGAACTGTTCCGGCATATTGAGCTGGAACTATTCGTTCAGAAAGCGAATCTGGAATCGGCAATGTCCTTTGTTCGGCAAACACTTTGCGTCGCAGCTGGTACTGACAATGCGATCGATGAATCATTCAGAGAGCGGCTTGTTCATTCGGGTCTCGAAAAAGAATTGAGTGAAGTCTCGGGAACCTACTGCCATCACTTTCCGATCTGCGTCAGAAAGGTCCTGCAGGATGACACTCTCATTTCAATGGCCAGCCCCGCAGATTGCGCGTCCAGGGAGGAATCACATGAAGCATGGTATGCCATCACTTTGACCAGCTTCGTTCGAAGCAGCGATCAAGACGCATTTAAGAAGCTTGGACGTTTTATGACCCACAGCATGGCTGCGTTATTTACCGCACGTCCGCACTGGGGAAAGCTCGGTTACCTGCAGCCAGACAAGCTCCGCGCCTTGTATCCGCAGTTCGAAGTTTTTCAACAAATCTGCAAAACATTTGACCCTGACGGATACTTTCAGAACGACTGGACGAGCGAGCTTCTCAGGAATACACGTCCAAAATAGTAAAAATTTCGGCAACGGCGGGTTGTGGGTTGACAATGAAGTTGCCTGGTAATAGAGTAAGTGAGTACTTACACCGTTGTCGGAGTATTCAGTGGCGCGACCCAGTCAAACAGAAGAGCAATCGAAAAAGCTTTTGCCGATCCTCTGCGCAGTCTTCAGCGAACTCGGATACCGACGAACAACAACGGCAGAGTTGGCCCGCCGGTGCGATGTTCGGGAGAACATTCTGTATCGTCTGTGGCCAGACAAAAAGGCAATGTTTTTGGCGGCCATCGATGACATTTTCCGGTCCCGTGCTGAAGTCTGGAGTGAGATTCTGGCGGATCATCCCGCCCCCGAACAAGCGGTTGAACGCATCATTGAGTATGAGTCGCACCATCAGGGAGAATCCGGGTTCTATCGAGTCGTGTTTACCGCCCTGACTGAAATTGATGACGACGACATCCGTGTTGCCGTGGTTGGCATGTACAAGAGATTCCATAAACTCGTATGCCGCCAGTTTGAAACAGGACACGGATCCGGTGATCTG
>JANOZG010000904.1:0-5446 GCA_031429275.1 Planctomycetota bacterium | reverse complement strand
GAAGCAGTGGATTGATGGGTGGCCTGGGTAGGAGGCCGCCAGCTCGAAACCCCAGGGCTTACTTCGCTCAGTTCACTCCTTGCCACCCGATCCAACCAGGCAGACTGGAAGCCGGCCCCACAGAATTTTGTCCATCACGCTCACTGCGGTGTGCATTTTTGTCACTCTATTCCGGCGAATGCGGAGCGTATCGGTTCGGCGAACTTCGATCTTGACCGAATTCCTAAAAAAGCACAAAGTCTTAGAGGACGACACTGTGTTGCTGCAAATTGGACGCAGTTGATCGTTTGAGATTCTCCTCAATTCACCTGCCATGGAAGGATGGTGAAATATGCGATTGAAACGTTCGGCGTCAGTCCTCTTTGTGATCTGCTATCTGCTTGCGTTAGCCTGGGGAACCAGCGCTCACGCCCTGAAATTCGGACTCAACGGCAACACCTTAAGCTACTTTGTCGTATGGGATATGTTCTGCGGATGGCAGGCCTATGACAATCGCACGCACATCATCGCCGAAGACGCCAACGGGACATTCTACGAAGTCCGCGAACCCTGGGGAGCGTTCACTCCGTTTGGAAACGTAGACCGAATCAACTACGACGTGTCCAACCACCTCGTTGCGCGACATATTAACAATGTGGTTTCACACACATCCCATCCGGATTTCGATCGCGTCTATGTTGTACAGGAAATCTGGCCGAAACAATTCAACGTGCCGTCGAATCTGTGGTCGTACAATTTCAATGAACCGATGGAAAAAGTTTCGTATTTCCATTTGTGTCAAATCTGCTCGGCCAATGGGAATTCGATCGAATCATATCCTGACTGGTTTAATCGCCAGACATTGATGACCATCGCCGACAATCCTCGCCTGCAACAAGCCGCCCGCGAAGCGACACCGTACTACAACACATACTTCAATCCTGTCGCCAATAATCTGCAGAACAGATTCCAGGTGACATCGGATTCAAACGGCTTGAATACGAATTAGCTTCTGATGAACGACGGGACCGTGATTTTGCTGCCGTTGTGTTCCTTCGGCGGATCGATATTTCCCGGCGGTCCGGGATAAAAACTGACGCTTGAGTATTCTCCAACTGGCACAGTGTGAATGGAATCATCACCATGAAATCATCGACGACAAAAGGCCAGACGATTTTCAGCGGACTTCGCGAGTTCTTCTTTGCCGAAGAAACCCCGTATGGACTCGCTTTGGTACGCATGCTGCTTCCAGCGATGGCACTCATCCCGATGGTTCGGCGATTCGGCCGAGTTCGTGAGTTGTTTTCCACTGACGGCGCGCCGGTCCAGTTGTTTGAATTCTACGGCGAAGGAAACGTATTGCCGGTTTTGCCGCCTTCTTTTGCCTTCGCGCTGTACGGTATCATGATTTTCTCGCTGATTTGCGGGATCTTTGGATTCAAAACGCGACTGGCGTTTATCGTTGGAACTCCGCTTTACGTTTACTTCAATCTGCTGGATTGCGTAAGCACGTTTACGAAGTATTCGGCGATCGCTGCGCACGTTCTGCTGATCCTGGCGGTATCAGAATCCCATGCAGTTTGGTCTGTCGATGCAATCCTCAAACGCTGGAAGGATGGTCGAGCTGCCACCGCCATTCCACCACGTGCCCCAGTCTGGCCTGCAAGGTTGATTCAGATTCTGTTTTGCTTTGTCTATTTCGGTGCCGCGGTTACAAAGATTCAAACTCAGGCATTTTTTAGCGGTGAACAACTTCGCTACTGGATGCTGAGTAACTGGAACTACAGCAACCCGATTGGCGAATTCATGGCCACATCGACACCGTTGCTTTTGATCAGTGGCTATATCACGGTTGTCTGGGAAATTACATTTCCGTTCCTCGCATGGAGACCCATCGGGCGTTTCTTTGCGTTAGGCATCGGCGTGCTGTTTCACATTATGACTTGGGTGTCTCTGGGCTTGTGGGTGTTCCCTCTGGTCTGCACAAGTTGCTACCTGGCATTTTTAATGGAACGCGACATTGTTGCAATTCGACGATTTGTCCATCGGCTGCGATTGCCAACTTCGCTCCTTGGATTGCCACGATTTGCGATGGCTCGGACTATCGAAATGAGGCCTGCAAACGTGCCTGTGGGAATTGTCTGGCTGGCGATGGCAACAATCGTCGCCATCGGGGCCGCTGAGTCTGATTATCACATCGACCTCTACGGACGGCGCACTGAAGGCGGAGCTCTGCCCCTCAAAACAATCGACCGCGAAATTGCACTGGCCATGATTAAGACTCCGCGACCCCTGCGAGAGAAAGATAAGTTCTTCTCGTTCGATATCGGCAGCATGGTCATGGGAGGGCAACTCGCTAATCGATCGACTGAGTACACTTATGGTGATTCGATCATCGCTCAATGCAACATCAATCCGCCGCACGAAGATCTATGGGTGGAAGTCGCGATAGAAGATTCCGAACAACGAATCATCGACAGTGCTGGTCAGTATGTGACTCGTGACTCCTTGTGGGCCAATTTTAAGTATCAGGCAGGAAATCGGATGCTGCCCGGCGACTACTCTGTGGTCCTGAAAAGCAGCGGTAAGGAGATTGCTCGACGCCAATTCAAACTCACCGGTGATCCACCGGCGCTGCCGGTGCCTATGCCGATGCTGACAAACTAGTGCTCTGTCAAAGCACAGACTTCGGGTTGGGTGGCCGGGGCTGGACTGAGCGGAGCGAAGGAAGCCCCGGGGTTTCGGGCTAGCGCCCTCCAACCCCGGCCACCCAAAAACAAAGATTTGACAAAGCACTAGCGCCGCAAGTCGGATTTCCAGCCCTAGTACTGCGGCCACCGCGTGAACGATCTCACCCAAATACAAATCGCACGAAACCAGCTGACGCGGGACCAGCCAAGCTTCGCCACCCACCGGGCGCATGTGATGCGACTCATTGCGGCTGCCGCGGTGGACGTCTTGTCGCGACGCCCAGACAGGGCTTCGCACGTCCAGCAATTGACAATTTCCATCGTCGGCGCTGGAAACTGCCAGGACATTGAACTGAATGTACTGGCGGAGATGTTCACAGAAATACGTCTGATCGACATCGACGCAGCGGCCGTCAATCTTGTCGTGTCGAAATGCCCACCTGGCGTCACATCACGAATTCGCGTCTTCGCCCCCATAGACATTGCCGCACCGCTGCTGAGCGACGTGGCTGCGTTGACGATCAGTCCAGAATCCCGTGATGCGTTTTTGTCAGCTTTACGGACGCCAGCAACAATTGGCAAAATCCCGGTCTCCGATGTTGTTGTCTCGGCCTGCATCCTGAGTCAACTCATCGATACGGCATCACAGATCGTGTCGCCCGAAGCTACGGAGTTCTTATCATTGATTCAGGCCATTCGTCGAGGACATTTGGCACGAATGCTGGACCTCACCGACGCTGGCGGCCGCACGTTGTTGATTACGGATCTGGTCTCGTCGGACACGGTGCCTGCATTGAATCAAACGCCACCGGCTGAACTTCCAAAGTTGATGTTTCAGTGTTTGCAAACCGGCAATTTTTTTTCTGGCCTCAGCCCCGCCGTCATACAGCATGACCTGCAAACAATCCCCGCCTTTGTTCAGAGATGCGCAGAGTTTCAGATCCTACCCCCATGGACATGGCAACTCGGCCCGCGCAGCTTTGCCGTTTATGCGGTTGATATGCTGCGAACGCCTGCTGAAGCCAGTTGAAGCCAGTTGATTGTGGCTGCAGCGCGAGTCGATTCGGTGGTAGTTTTTCGCACAGTCAAGCAAGAAAAACGCCTGAACGAAGTTTAGCACCAAGAATTATCCGCCGAATGCGCTATGGCATCACGAACTGGTGACCTTCTGGTTTCACCGTCAGCACCGGGCATGGTGACTTGCGGACGATGCGTTCAGCGACGCTGCCCATCAGCACGTGCATCAGGCCTGAACGTCCATGCGTCCCAATCACGATCAGGTCAATCGACTTGTCTCGGGCATACTCAATGATCTCCATGAATGCCGCCCCAACGCGAACCTCGCGAATGATAGTGTTTTTGTTCTCCCAGCCGTCCGGGGGAAGTTTCTGCAGCGCGGCTTGAGCGTCCTTGAGTAGTGATTCCGATTGAGCCTGCATGGTTTCGACGGAAAAGGCAGCAGCCTCGGGCACCAACATTGCCGGATCTGGCACAACGTGAAGCAAATGCAGCTCGGCCTCAAAACGCGCGGCCATCGCACAGCCGTACAACAGCGCTGGTTTGCTGAAATCGCTGAAGTCCGTGGGAACCAGAATTCGGTCTAACTTTATCATTTTTAAGCTCCTATTGAGATGGCATTTGAATTGTCAACATAGCAAAGCCAACGATCGTTGCCCCAGTGAGCAGCAATCCTATCAGAAGACTTACACCGAAAATTGTACGGATTCCGTCATCCGGAAGTTCCTTGCGATGGAGCAACTTTCGAACCACTACTCCGCATACCCATTGCCAATGCAGCATAACATGCACAATAACGCCAAAACCAAGTACTGCCAAGGTTGCAAACTGAATACTACACCACTGTCCGAAGTCCATTCCCCACAGCAACCAACCTTTAGCCGTAACGCCCGGAGGAAATACAAACTGAACGATAACAGCCGTGATGGATAATACTACGAAGGCCAGCATCAGCACCGCATCCAGCCAGAAGTTGATCACCGCTGGAGACACTCGTGATCCACTTGTTGATCCTTCAAATGATTGACTCAATTCTGGCGATTCCATGATTGCTTTCACTGAGAGATAAGCTCTTTCTTTGTTGAATTGCCGAAATCGACGACTAGCGGACGGTGCCCAACTGCAACATTCATTTCAGTCCCGGACAGAAGATGAACGTGGCTTGTGTGTGATTTTAGCGTTCTCAGTTACCGCTGGGCAGATCGGACAACTCTGAACATCATTCTGATTCATTGCGAACACCATCCCGCGAGCGGCCGTCATCACGCCAGTCACGACTACACTTATGGCCGCGATTAGGATCAGATTGCGGCGAATATTAATCGTGGCCATGGATAATCCTGCTCCAGTGATCAGCATGATCGGGATTGTGCCAAGCCCGAAACTCAGCATGATCAGCACACCTTTCGCAACACTGCCGGAACTTGCGGCGAGTGCAAGGAAACTGTAAACAAGGCCGCAGGGCAAGAATCCTGTCAGCAGGCCGGCAATGAAGACACCGATCGATGATCCGCCTTTGAAAAACTGACTGAAGACCGTTCGAGTCACACACGGATGCTGCGCTTTGCGGCGAACGTGCCAGGACAGCCATCCAGCGGCGTGCAGTCCCTGTACGATCAGCAGTATTCCGGCGACGATCGCGAACACCATCCCTTTCTGCTCGGGCTCGGGAATCGGCCCGAGCGTGACGGCCCGCCCTGCGCGATGCCCTCCAGCAGCATCCTCTGCCTCGGCGACGTTGAGGTTCGCGGTCCACACGC
>JANOZG010000903.1:0-3226 GCA_031429275.1 Planctomycetota bacterium | reverse complement strand
CTGATTCAATTGAATCAACCGCACACAATGGAATCCATTGTTGCCGCTTGTCCTTGCAGCAAATCCCTGCGAAGTCTGGTAGTGGAAACGCTGAAACTTGTTTCTGACAGCAAGCGAAGTGAGTTCTTTAGTCGGCTGGCGGAGTCCAGTGCGGATCGAAACCCTAACCTGAAAGTGGTCGCAGACTGGTTGCGGTTTGAGTTCAGGAATTCGATCACCAATGCTCGCCCGTTCGAACAAAAAGAACGCCATTCTGGTTCGACAGCGCCCGCGAAATCGCAGCCGCCCAACGTCCAACCGCCGTCTCGAAATACTGCGATGGACCGTGTTGCTGAGCAGCAGAATCCGCAGGCACACGAATCCAGCATTTTCGAATGGAGCAGTACTGAGCAACCGAAGCACGCCTCAGCGAGCAATTCTGCCGCAGCCGCTCAGAGGAACGCCCGAGCCAGTGCCGCAGTCAAAGGGTCTCGGGCACAGAACAGTTATGAATTGTCGGCTGACTTTGGTCAGGACGACGACTACGAAAGCGATGCTCGACTGGCGATCGACAGTAACAGCAGTGCCGCCGATCTCGACTTTTTCAATTCTATCACGCAATCCCTGGATGATTCCCATGCGGAGCAGGATTCTGAAAGTGAAATGGAATTTGCTTCCAGCGGGTCTCAGACATTTATGTCGCTGAGCGGAATGCTGGCGGCTCCCGAGATTCCAATGCAGGCTCGCGCTCAGAACGCCAGATTGCCGCATTCAAACCAGGTATCGCCAGATTCTCGTGCAGCCAACCATAACAATTTTGGTCAGGCACCGTGGTCGGCTCCACAGACATCGACGCCGATCAGTGCCTTTGATACCGCAGCGATGACTGGAAATACGCCCGGTTTCAGCAACCCATACCTGCCAATGATGCCTGCTGGAGGAATGTCTGGCAACGGAATGTATCCACCGGGAATGCCCGGGAATGTGATGCAACCGGGAATGGTGACGAACGGAATGTATCCTCCCGGTATGATGCAATCGGGGATGATGCAACCAGGTACGGTGCCAGGCGTTCCGGCTTTCGACATGACCGCGTCATCTCCGTTGATACCTGCATTCACAAATGTGACAACGCATCCCGCTACTTCGGCAGCGACAGTAACGTCACAGTCATTGCCAGCAGGTGTCGCGTCGAACGGACAGCAGACAAGCCAACCAACGGCCGTGGCAAGCATTGCACTTCCCGCCAACGATGAACCGGCCGTCGATGAAACTGCGTTGCAAAAGGCCCGAGCGACAGAGGCTCATGAAAGAGCGCTCGCTCGCCTGCGAAAAGCCCGCGAAGAGGCTTTTCGAACCTTGCTAGCGGACGGCAAAGAGATTCCAAAGGCGATGCCCCGATTGTTGAAGAAGCGAATTTCGGTCCTCATGTCAACATCCTCGACAAAGTTAGATCAGACTATTGAACAGATCCTGGGACTGGGCACTACGAATTCCCCTGCCGCACTTGCGACACTGTCATCGTTTTGCCAAAAGCCCGCAAAACAGATTCGCGAAGCCTGTGCCAAGGCACTGGGTGATATTACACATTCCGGATCTGCGGTGCTGCTGATGAAGTTGCTGGCAGACAAATCCGGAACTGTTGTCGAAGCGGCGATTAAGTCTCTGACCAAACTGGATTTGGCCCCCACGCGCCCCGTTCTTCTCGCGGCAGGTTTATGTGGAACGAATCTGCGGACCGTCGTCAGTGTGGGTGTGGAATCTGCTGCGGACGACAAGAAAACGGAGTGGGAAAATCTACTACTCGAAAAGTTGCAGGACGACGACACGGAATCTGCCGCATTTGCTATTTCACTTCTCTCCCGATTTGTAGGCGACACCCATTTAGAAATCTTCCAGAAGCTTGCGTCACACGAAGCCCCGGTTCTCCGAGCGGCGGCCGTTGAGGCTCTGGCTCGCACTCAGGCGAAACGAGCCATTTCACAGATCAATAGCGCTCTTGAAGACACAGATTCAACCGTGCGGGCTCAAGCCGCGATGTCGGTGGCCACGATGTACAGCCCGCGCAGCGTGGAATTGCTTCAGAAGCTTGTTTTCGACAAGAATCTGACTGTTCGCCGCAATGCAGCACAAACGATGTCGAGAATTGATGAGCCAGATCTGGCGGAAACCATTGCGAAGGCTCTGGATCACGAGACCGACGCGACAACAGTTGAGTACCTGCTGGCGGCACTGCAACGCAACGGTGCCCAGAGCTCACTCTCGATTCTGCAGCGCTATATCGAAGGAGAGTCCTCGCAGTATCGCGAACAAGCACTGAAAGCACTCCGCAAGTTGAAGATTCCAGCCAGCATTCCGATCTTTAAGCGGCTGCTGGACGATCACACGCCAGCGCTGCGGCGGCAGAGTATCGAACAATTGGCCGTGTTGAAATCCGAAGGCATTTTGCCTCGACTGCGTGAGATGCTGAAGCAGGATCCGGATGAAACGGTCCGTGCCTCATGTGCCAAAGCGATCGGCGACTTCAGTGATGACACGTCTGTCCATCTTCTGGAAGAAGCACTGGAAGATCATTCGCTGGTCCGCCTGCAGGCCGTCATTGCTTTGGGTCGTCTGGGACAGTCATCGGCCGGACCGATATTGCTGTCATTGATGCGCGACCAGATGCCGGAAATACGTTATCAGGCAGTCAGAGCGATCGCACAGCTGAAACTTGAAGGAGTGGAAGAACAGATCGCTCCATTGCTGGAAGATTCCGATGAAATGGTTCGCCGAGGGGCAGAGCAATCATTGAAAGATCTGGGGCAGAGTATCGGAACCATTCGATCGAAGCGACTGCGAAAACAGTTTGTGAGAGTGGCATCAATGCTTACGCCATCGTCGGTTGCAGGGGCGATACCCGGTGGTTCGAAAAGCCTTTTGGCCATCATCGTCGCCGTCATGTTTGTCGGCGGAATTTGGGGGGTTTCGAAAGTCAGTTTTGTGATGGCCAGCGGGGAAAAATTGCCTGTTGGTCGTGTCCTCAGCGTAACGATTTCGGGTACGGCAAAATCCGCCAGCGTGTTGCGGACAAAAGGTGTCATGGATGTCTGGTCGGTCAGCGATGGAAATTTGGCGGCACGAGTTCGGGTACCAATTTCCACTGAGGGTGTGATTTCGGAAGAAAAAGGCGGCACAATTCTTTTGATGGGCACGGAAATCGGACGACTGGATCCTGAGTCCGGGTTTGATGCCCAAAAGATGTTGT
>JANOZG010000902.1:0-4417 GCA_031429275.1 Planctomycetota bacterium | reverse complement strand
GTGATGACGAGCGAGCCAGTATGATGTTCAGAGTGTATTCGCTTCAAAAGAGTCCCCTGCCCTATTCTGCGCCTAGCAAACCCTCGCTCTGCATCCATTCGGCACAGCGTTGAGGCCAGTCGTTGATGGGTTTACCGTCTTTCCGCATGCCAAAGCCGTGTCCTCCTTTGGCACAAATGTGAAGTTCTGCAGACAGATCACGTTTTTTGTATTCCATGTACAGCATGGCAGCCTCAAGCGAGTTCGCCCCGTCATCGTGGGCAACCAACAGAAACGCCGGCGGAGCATTTGCTGGGATGCTGAATCCCGGGCGGAACTTCGTCTTGTCGTCTTTGTCGAGGAAACCACCTCCGTAGATAAACACAAGGAAGTCCGGGCCGCGTGGATCATCGAGTTCCGGTTGCTGTGGATACGTCCGAGTTCCACGATCCCATGCTGTATGGCCTGCAAGGTTCGCTCCCGCCGAGAAGCCCAGCAGGCCGACTCGCTTCGGATCCAGTTTCCATTCTGCAGCGTGCTTTCGCACAAGTCCAAGTGTGCGTTGTGCATCCTGCACGGGAAGTTCGAACATTTCTTTTTCGTCGCGGGTCGGTGTGCGATACTTCAACAGGACGGCGGTTACGCCTATTGAGTTGAGCCATTCGCAGACTTCCGTGCCTTCATGACCGTACGATAGAAACATGAACCCGCCACCGGGCGCGACAATCACTGACGTACCATTGGGTTTGTCTGGCAAGAACACGGTCATCGTGGGGTCGTTGACATCCGTGACGCGATTGGGGCGGATTCCTCCATACGATTCGATGAGCTTCACTGTCGCGTCAGACTTTGGCACCATTTGCGTCGGTGGACCGTCAGGCCAGAGTTTTAACGTGACCGGCTCGGCCGCAACGCCGAATTCGACCATGACACACAGCATCATGAGGCCTGACCATCTGTTTTTCATTTCGTTGGACTCCACTGCATGATTAGATCGCCAGAACGCAGTTCTTTCCCTGCGCCGCCCTTTTTATTCTTCAAGTGGGCAAAACTAATGTGGCCGGATTTCTGACCACGCGAAGAATACCTGAATTTGACATTGATAACATGCATCGATAGTCATCAACTTGTCCAGCGGTGATTTTCGTTCCTGGTGTAGTGTCTCACTCAGATGAGATATTATTGAACAGTGTGTTTTGTCTTGTTTAGCCTGTGGCCGACAAGCCAGGAGCAGAGAACGCCTGGCCTTTCGGCCACGGGTTAAACGATGGGACTCTAGAGACACCACACCAGGGTCGACGAAAACGGAATTCAGGCTTTCGTGTCAGGCTGCGTCCCGCTCTAATCGTGTCTATTCAGTTTAAGTAAGACCGACATGGAGTGAAGCAGCAACACGGGACTAACGAAGTCGCTTTTGATGCAGGAAATCCCCCCACCGCATAAACTCGCTGCCAAAATGCATTCATCTCTCAGGTCAATGATGCTTTTGGGGAACATTAGAGATGATCACGAAATTCAACACTTGACGCCGAGATGCCGCCCGTCGCTGCCCCGCGACCGCAGACAGGCAAATGCGGCCGGAAAAACGTAATTTCAGGCAGTTGATCGGGCGCACATACTGAATTTAATGTAATGTTCAGTTGCTGTCACAACCTTCAATACGCAGTCGATTCTGGATCGGTAGTCGTAGGGTGAAGTAGGAATAGCGAGCCTCAGATGCACCATTGTCATGCAATCCCCACTCCGTCAAAACCGTCGTTGTAAAGATCCGCGCCGAACCGGCAGTGCGATGGTCGAAGTCGCCGTCTGCTTTCCGGTGTTCCTCCTGATCCTGATGGGTATCATCGAGTTTGGTCGAGCTATGTCGATCAATCAGATGCTGAACTCCGCATCTCGTATCGGCTGCCGGGCAGCCATCCTTGATGGATCCACGAACAGCAGCGTGACCAGTGCCGTGAAGACGCACGTAACCAGCACGATTGGCTGCCAGCAGTCCAGCGTCACTGTCACAATTACGGCGACGTCCGGCCAGTCCGGCGCGACACTCTCAGACGTCTCAGCCGCATCGACTGGCGACATGATCAAAATCGCTGTCTCTGTTCCGTTTGCCGACGTGAGCTGGTCTGTCAAGCAATGGATGGGGACTTCGACGATCCGAGGCCAATGCTCCATGCAGCATGAATAGAACTCATGTGTCCTGATTTCCGGACTTTTTCGTCCGTCAAAGACAATTTCGAATACTGTGCCAACTCGATTCAACCGGGAGATTTTCATGCTCCGTTATTTTGCTGCTCTGAATGTCAAACGCCGAACACCGCATCTGTCATGCACTTTGTGCCTGACGCTGTTTCTGGCTCTCGCTGATTGTGCAAAGGCACAAACCCCGGGGCGAACGCTGGTCCGCGTTGAAGAAGACTGGGTCGCTCTGATTGGTGAACCGGACATGGCCACATCTTCACCGCAGATCATGAATTTCATCTCTCCCATTCAATCGACAGAGGGAATCTTTGGACTGGTTCAGGTCAATCATCGTGGTGCCCCGGAGTTCCATGACGGAGGCTTGCAGGTTCAGGGTTGGGTCGGCTCCTGGATGAGTGGATCGCTTAATGCAAACAAGTTCTCGAAGCTTAATCGCAACGCAGACAATCTTCGTTACACCGTGGCGATGGAAAAAGTCAGCAACGGGATCAAGTTTCAGCTTCTGAACGGACGTTCGCGCTCGTGGGGCAAGTTCGCACAGACGCCGGTGTCTGTCGTCGTCACTGTGGACGAACCGTCGCTGGAGGACTATTCGCCCGAATTCTCAGTTGCCAACACCAATGTCAATCTGGGGGCGCATCGCGTCGAAATGCTCTACCTGACCGCGACGCGATTCAAGTACAGCGATGATTCGACGGTGACGGACAACACGGACCGAGTCATACACCGATATCAGCTGAACGTTTCAGACATTCCGCTGACTGAGTACGAGCAAAATCCCGACGATTACAATACCGAGATCACAGAGTAACCACCTATCGAATGCCGGATTCTCCGGTCTTATCCAAAGTGAATCAAACCATTCTTCTGTGTTACTGATTACGCAGCAACTTTCTGGTGCTGGAGACAAACGATGAAGATTATGAAAACAACGGTCTCAGTAATGAGCCGACGCGAATGTGAATCCGACCGGCGCGGCACCGTAATTGTTCTTGCGGTCGCCATGCTTGTTGTAGTCTTTGGAATCGCCGCATTTACGGTCGATTTCGGGTTTCTCAACGTCACCAAGGGACAGATTCAGAATGCGGCCGATTCAGGTGCCCACGCCGCCATGCAGGAACTTGTGAACGGAATTGGCCCCGGCGCTACAGTCACGTCCCAGGTCGCCGCGGCAAACGCAGGGGAAAAAGCAAAAAGTATGGTGGCGACTTTTCGATCGGGGGAAGTCGCATCGACCCAGCTTTCAAAGGACCGAGACGTACGATTCGGACGGCGATCGTGGAATTCTACGACGAACCAGTGGGTCAAAGAATGGGGAGTAACACCGTACAATATGGTTGAAGTCTCAGTCCGACGAACTCAGGCCGCTGGTGCTCCGCTGGGTGCCATTTTCAGCAAAGTGCTGGGACACAGCACATTCGATGTGGAAGCCAAGTCGGTCGCGTCGGTCGCACCTGCCACCGGATTCAAACTTCCTGCAGGTTCCAGTTCGACCATTGACCTGCTTCCGATTGCTCTCGACCTGACCACCTGGAATAATCTGGTGCTACAGATCTCCACCGGCACATCGTATGGGTATCACGATCAGCACCGTTACAATTCATCGCTCGGAACCGTCACATCGGGATCTGACTCAATTGCTGAAGTGGACATCTATCCCGATGCCAACAGCAGTCTGCCTCCCGGTAATCGTGGGACAGTCGACATTGGAGCTGCGGGCAACAGCACAAACGACCTCAAGCGGCAAATTCAGTACGGAATCAATGCCAATGACTTGTCCTACTTTCCAAACGGCGAATTGAAGTTTAACAATCAGGGAGTGCTGTATCTCAACGGAGATACGGGGATCAGTGCGGGGATTGAAGACTCGCTGCAATCGATTATCGGGCAGGTTCGGGCCATTCCGATCTTCATTTCAGTCTCCGGGCCGGGCAACAACGCTGAATACACGATCGTCAAGTTTGTCGGAGTGCGTGTGATGGCGGTGAAATTGACCGGTGGCCCGACTCAACGATACGTTCGAGTTCAGCCCGCTCCGTATTCCACCAGGTTCACAACACGCGGCAATGCTGTGGTGAATGTCGACAGTATTCTGACCCAGCCGATCCTCATCGAATGATTCGAAAGAACCATACGAAGGTCTCGTGACCAGGCTAAGTCACAGTCCCGAAACAACTTCCAGATGTTTCCGTGCCTTGAAATCCCAACCCGAAACGTCAGTGAGGGATTTTGCACTACA
>JANOZG010000901.1:0-5230 GCA_031429275.1 Planctomycetota bacterium | reverse complement strand
GCGAGTTATCTGGCCTCCTGCACCGCGTTGCTGGGAACAGTTTTGCTGCCCGCCTTCACGTACGCTGTGCTGCCGGATCGAGAAGTCGACAGTGATCGAACAACTCCGGTTGTGGCATTGTCGCAGGGCATTTCTTCGACGAGCCAGAACGCCGTTGAGATGGCTCAACCGGCTGTCATGGTGGGGCCCGATCTTGTCGTCCTGACGATGTTACCGGAACTGCCGGTTTTGGGCACGGATGATCCGCTTTCCGCCAGCACTGGTTCACAATTCCCCCCGGAGCGATTCGATCAATTCAGAATCTGGCTTCGTCCGTGGGTTCCGTTCCTGACGTGTGCCTGGCTCGTCGGTGTGGTGGCGCTTTCGATCAGACTCCTGGTTTCATGGTTGCAGGTGCAACGGCTGCAGTGTCAGGGTATTCAGTCGGCGCGCGAGGAGCATTTGCAGTTGCTCGGTCGTCTCGCAACGCGGCTGGGGATTCGGAGAACCGTGCAGCTGCTGGAATCTGTCATCGTCGAAGTTCCGACAGTAATCGGCTGGATCAAGCCCGTTATTCTGCTTCCGGTCGCGTCGATCAATTCCCTCACAGTGCAGCAACTGGAAGCTATTCTGGCTCACGAACTGGCTCATATTCGCCGAGCGGACTACGCGGTGAATCTGGTGCAGAGTCTGATCGAGACGCTGTTGTTTTATCATCCGGCCGTCTGGTGGATTTCATCGCGAATTCGGCAGGAACGTGAGCACTGTTGTGACGATCTGGCGACGTCCGTCTGCGGCGATGCGGCTGGTTATGTGGCGGCCCTCGTGCGAATGGAAGAGCTTCGCTGTGAGCCGCGCGGTGTCGCGGTGGCTGCTCGCGGAGGTGATCTGCTGAGTCGCGTTCGACGGTTACTCGTTCCATCCACGCCCGACCAACTAGCTCCGCGCTGGCTGACGGGTGCCGCCGCCATGCTGATTGCTGCAGCGTTGGTTGGAGTGCCCTTGCTGACAAAGTCTCAGGCCGAACCTGCGGTGGGTCAGAATTCAGGTTCGTCGGAGGATGAGGACCTCAAAGCTGTCGCAGACAAAAATGAACAACCCGCAACCGAGGAGAAACCAAAGTCGAAGGCGACGACGGATCTGGATGAAATCACACCGGCCGAAATCGCGGATCGCATTGAAGAAGCCCGGAAGCATTACGCCTCCGTGGAATACACGGCCACGATCGAGCAAACTCGTAACACATCAGCGTTCAAGCCAGATGCGAAGCCAACACTCATCAAGGGCACTGGCTCTGTGGTCTATCGAGCGGAAGGAGAGCGATGGTTCTGTGACCGGACGTCGTTTTCTTATCAATCAGGATCAACCAAAACATATCCCACTCAAACCACTTCGTCTTTCGATGGTTCGATCCATCGGGTTCTTGACCGCAATGTGCTGAAGATTTGCCAGGAAGACAATGGGGCACATCAATACGCGCCTGCGGAATTTTTCTGGAAGGGAGGAATCTCGTCAGCCTGGGTGCTGAGTGCATTGAGACGACCCGAGGCCAGACTGATCGAACGAATTCAAATGGCCGAAACATCCTGCCTGAAGGTGAAGGTCGAATGGAAGCCGGATTCGTCTGAGACCAAACGATCGTTCGACATGATGATCTGTCCGGAGCAAGGCTGGCTGGTGCGGCGAGTCATCATCGAAGACGGCGGTGAGTTGGTGGCGGAATGGTCGATTGGCGAAGTCGCCAAAACCGAATCCGGCCTGCATTATCCGGTCGAATTCAAGGTGGAGCGTCCCGAAACGGATAACACCCCATCCACAATCGTGACCATAACAAAGTTTCAGGAACGAGCGGATTTTGAACCGCATGAGTTTCAGGTCCCAAACCCCATAGGAATCGACACTGTTGATTACCGCAGCGGGTTCGCCTGGCACAATGATCCCTGGTGGAATGAACTGGGATCATGGGCTCGGGAGAACCTCGCTTGGCCGCAGCCTGATCTGCGACCGTTAACGTCTCTGGAGAGTTATTCTCCGCCGGAACTTGCGGGCATAGCGGCTCCTGAACTGGTGCCGGGGGAATGGCTGAATCAGCTCGGGAACATGGCATGGGATCGTCCGGAGAGAACAGTCACAGTCCTTCATTTCTTCGGCGGCCGAATGATCGAACCGACTCCTGAGCAGGTTGCTGCGTTAAGCCATTTGCAACGCAAGTATGCAGACGGCGGTCTGGAGGTCATCGGCATCGCTTCACACAGCAACACACCGGAGATGACTCGTCAGGCCATTCGTGAACTGGTGCCATCATTCCCCATCATGATTGACGCCAACGCGAACGAGGACGACATCAGCAAGGACGTCGTTGGTGCGGAATGGGGAGCCAATTTTGTTCGGTATCAACTGAAGCCGTACACCGGCACTGTGATCGTGAATAAGGCTGGAAAAGTCATGCTGATGAATCCGGCAGGCGCGCAGTTGATTTCCGGCATGAGCCAGCTTGAGGGGCTCATTCGAGGAGAGTTGATGAAGTCGAACGGCAGTGCAGATGGGCCGGGTGTTAGAAGCGCTGAGGTGAATCGAATCAGCCGCCTGCTTCGAGGTACTGCGGCAAGGCCTGACGAGTTCGCTGCAGCAGACAACGATCAATCACCGTTATGGCTGCAGAATGCGCAGCAGGCGATCGTTTCCACGATCCCCGATGCACAGAGGGAGTTCGTGAAATCTCGCGGTCTGACGGTACAAGCGACGCTGCAGGACCTGTCTTCGAACTCCACCAGAATTCCTGACGTTGCCTGGTATCGACTCGAAGATGAATGGAAGAAGCGCGCTGCAGCCGCGAAAGGAACCGGAATCATCAATGGACGCATTCGACAGAATGATGGTATTCAATTGACCGGCACAAAGGCGATGCTTGTGGTTGAGCCGGTATTGCGAACACTGATCTCAAATACTCCGGGTGGCTGGATGCTATCCTACGATCGTGAACGAATTCGCAAGGTCGACTCAAATGACGCCGGTGAATTCACTATCGATGATTTGCCGAAGGGCAGCTATCAAATCTCTGTTGTCGTCCCCGGCAAGCCGCGAGCAAAGCGAACAGTTCATCTGGTGAGCCACGAATCAAAAGCGGAGCTGAACATTGACCTCTTCGGCGGTGACGAGATTTCCGGAAAAGTAACGGACTCAGCAGGGAGCCCTGTCCCCAAGGCGACAGTCAAAGCAGTGAAACGCTTTATCACGTCCGAAGCAGTTGAAGCAGGCCAGCACACGATCGAGAATCTTCCCTCGGAGACGCAAACCGCCAGCGTGGACGGTGTTTTCGTGTTCGAATCGCTCTTCGAAGGTGCTTACCAATTCGAAGTTAGCGCCGAGGGATATGAGACGACAACGACCGAAGCAGTCCCGGCGGGATTTTCTGATCTTCGAGTGATCCTCAAGCCGGTTGTTCCGGATCAAGCGGCGGCTGCAGCGCGAGCCATCCTCGGCACGGTGATTCATCAAGGGCAACCTGTGGCGAATGCTCGCGTTGGCTTACAGGCGTGGATCGGTAATTCCGGGCCTTATCGAAATCCCCAGGCCTTCGTGGCCACCGCTGTAACCGGTGACGACGGGCAGTATGTGCTTGCGATTCCGAACACTGTGGAAGAAAAATCATCGGTTGCGGTTTGGGCCGTCGCTGAAGGATTCCAGCCAACTCGTGAGAACATCGTGATGAATGTTGCCGAAGCAGCCGAGACGCTTCAAAACATCACGCTGGCGAAGTCGCCGGGATGCGTCCTTCAAATCAGCGATGCGAACGGAACACTGATCTCCAATGCCGCAGTGATCGTGCCGAGTCAAACTCTTCCGAAAAGCATCGATTTTGAAATCCCCAAAGACTGGCGAAGTCTGGTGTCGGGCACAACAGACGCCAATGGAACTGTAAGTTTTCCGTACGTGGTTCCAGAAGCCATGACGGAGGTGCGGATCCAGGTATCCGGCCAGGATTCTGAGATCGTGGCGACAGGCAATTACTTCCTGAACGCCAAGCCCGCAGCGATGGCTCCGCATCATCATTTCAAGCTTCCGAAGTCCGGTTCATTGGAAGGGAAGATTGAAATAACCGGCGGCCAACTGCCGCAGGATCTGACACTGGAAATCTCCACCGAAACATCAATGACTGACGAACCCCGCCGACTGCAGACATTGGGAGTCGCCAAAGCGAAAGTCGGGGCGGACGGACGCTTCAAAGTTAACTCAATCGCTGCGGGAACGCTGACGATCAAGCCATTCCTGCCCGTTGACCAGGCGCTGCGAGCAGAGCTGCCGCGCAATATCCGAGTCGTGGCTGGCAAAACAACACCGCTCTCAATCAATGTTGTCAAAGGCGTGCATCTCCGGGGTCGCATCGTGGCTGCTGATTCGGGCGACGGTCTTGCAGGAATACGCTTTCAGATTCTCTACGGCAGTTCTGCACAAGAACCGCAGAACATGCACAACAGCATCGACATTGTCACTGATGATCAGGGCCGTTATCAGGCGTGGGTTCCTCCCGGCCGCGTGTTGCTCCGCATCAGTTGGCGCGATCAACACTATAGCCAGGTCGAATTTTGGAGTCCGCGAGCAAGTGGGCTCGGGAGTGCTTTCGAAGTGCCTGAGGCCGAAGAATTCGAACTGGACCCGATCACGTTTGTTCCGTCGAAAGAGATGAACGGCCAACTGGTCGATCAGGACGGTCAACCACTCGTGAACTGGCGTGTCTTCGGATATCCGGAGATTCCGGGTAAACCGACCGAGTATGTCACAAACTGTTTTGGCGGAACAACGTCTGATGGGGATGGCAAGTTTTCGAGTTTGTATCCATCGACATTTCCACCGGCCATCTGGAAAGTCAGCCATAAGGACTGGCCGACTCCTCATGAATCCAACGAACGCGAGTGGATCGCCAAAGTGATCTCTGAGAGACCTTTGATCCTGCAGGTGGATACAAAACCGGCTCCGCCTGCACCGCTTCGCAATGCTGCTAACTCCGGGGACATGGCCGACGATGAAGCGATTGCCGCCAGCGGCCTCACGGGGACATGGTCATTGCAGTCGATGACCTGGAATGGCATCAAAGTCCCCGAAGAACAGTGTCGCCAGACAACGATGACGATCGAAGGGCATCAACTGACGATCGACAAGTACTGGAATATCTCCTTCACCAGCATCGATCCTGTCACCAGAGTCGCGGAAGGTGGTTTCACAGCCGACACCGGGCTTGCCGGAGCAGTTC
>JANOZG010000900.1:0-4605 GCA_031429275.1 Planctomycetota bacterium | reverse complement strand
GTTCGACTACCCAGAAGGCGTTGCCGGATATCGGCATGAGGTTGCGCCTGAAAACCGCTACCGTCTTTGGGATAATCGACAATTCACTCCGGATGAAATCGCCCAGCTGCTTAAAAATGCGAAAACACAAGCAGAAGTACCGTCATTGCGGTAGGTACAATACAAGTCAGAATCAAGAACACAGGCGAAGTGTTAGTGGTTTGGTCGTTAGTCAACAGGTCGAATTCAAAATGGCTCGTAAACCAAAAGATGTCACGGAAGCAGAACTGGCAATTATGCAGTTGCTGTGGTCGAAGAGTGCTCAGACTGTCCGCGAAATGGCGGAGCAGTTGTATGGCGATTTCGGGCCATCTCAGAATGCAACGGTACAGAAACTCCTGGATCGTCTGGAGCAGAAAGAATGCGTACAGCGAAATCGCAGCACATGGCCACATACGTTCGAAGCCGTTATGCAGCGATCGGAACTCATCATTCGCCAGCTTCAGGAGACGGCTGACAAGCTTTGTGACGGTTCGCTCACCCCGTTGCTGACTCATTTGGTGAAAACGAAATCGCTTTCGAAGGACGAACGGAAGTCTCTGCGAACTCTGCTGGATGAACTGGATGGGAAGAGGTAAATCAGAGGGATATGGGCGAGCGGCTGGGCATCAGCCCTCCGTGTCTGCGTTTCCTGGCGCGACTCCACGGAGGGCTGGCGCCCAACCGCTCGCCAAAAGTTTTGTTTCATAATGACCACTAAGGAAAAGCCGTGACGACTCTGATCGCAACACTACTCGCGAACGCTGTGACTGTGACAGTCCTTTCGTTCGTGGTATTTGCAGTCTCAAAGAGAATACGCAACCAGAGGGTTATGCATGGGCTGTGGTTGATCGTACTGCTTAAGCTGATCACGCCGTCGTTCATTTCCCCGCCGTTGACTTTCCCGATTGATGATTCGTGGCTAACGATTGACTCCGGATTCTTTTTTGGCGGCTCCGATCCTGGCAGCGTCCATCGCACCAGCGGATCTGAATCGGCATTCGCGGGATTAACGAGCGACTCTGCTACGAGCAAGTTGCCTGCTACAGCAACAAACGATCCATCTGTCGGCAAGAACGCATCTTCGCAGTTCACTCCCGGTGTTGTGTTAACGTTGCAGGGGCGATGGATTGAATCGTGGCCGCGAATGATCGTGTCAATCCTTCTTCTGGCATGGCTGACGGGAAGTTGTTTGTATGTGGCCCGACTGCTCGTACGCTATTTTCGCTTCTGCCGCTTCCTGCGAAAGAACGAGTTGATTGATGAGGAACTGATCAGCGAAGGATACGACCTTGCGTACAAGATGGGACTGAAACGCCCGCCACGAGTTCGAGTGCTGAGCGGTGCATTTTCGCCGATGCTGTGCGGCCTTGGTCGCGGAGTCACTTTGATTCTGCCGTTGGATCTGCTGCATCGACTTACGCCGGAGGGCCGAGCGACTCTGGTTGTTCATGAGTTATCTCATTACGCACGCGGTGACTATCTGGTTCGCGTTCTGGAAACTGTCGTCATGGCGGTCTTCTGGTGGCATCCAGTGGTTTGGTGGGTTCGCCATGAACTGGAAGTCGTCGAAGAAGACTGCTGCGATTCGAGAGTCCTTGCGGTGTTTCCCGGTCGTCCAAGAGATTATGCAGAGGCGATCCTGGATGCGATTGATTTTCTTTCAGAACGTTCCGTTGCGATGCCGCCCATGGCGAGCGGACTTGGCACAACACCGCTGCTGACGCGACGATTGACGAGGATTATGACGGAAACTCCAGTGCCGGAGAGTCCGCGATGGGGAACGCGAACAGTCGTCGCCTGTGCGATCGTCGTCGTTCCACTGCAGATGATTCAGTTCCGAGCGGAACCTGTTGTTGCCGCAGAACAAGTGATTGCGTCCGCACAGGATTCGCCCGCTGCTGCCGTGGTCTACCCAAAGCTTACTGCGGAAGAAATCGCTTCGATAGCCTCAGAACCTGTCTGGTCACGGATCAAATCGCCCGATGGTCGGTGGACGGTGCTCGTCGATCACAAGCAGCAATGTCGCCTGATCTCATCGATTGAACGCAGATGTATCGAGCTACCGACGTCGTTGGTGTACACTGTAGTCTTTTCGCCGGATTCACAGCAACTAGCAATCGGTACAACCGACGGACGACTTGTGGTCCTTCGCAGTCCGGATTGGGCCGTGGAATTCAACATCGGACAGGGCTCCGCGATCCGATCGGTCGATTGGTCACCTAAAGGAGACCGCGTCGCCATGTGTACTGAAGCTGGAGATCTCAATTTGCTGGCATCTGACGACATGTCGATTATCTCCTTGCGACGTTTGCCGA
This sequence comes from Planctomycetota bacterium, assembly GCA_031429275.1. Classification (GTDB taxonomy): domain Bacteria; phylum Planctomycetota; class Planctomycetia; order Planctomycetales; family Planctomycetaceae; genus SXXK01. The sequence goes on along the minus strand of JANOZG010000900.1, from coordinate 2,269 downwards.
TGTCATGTCTCAACTGCGTACGCTTCTCTGCAGATGCGAGCCAACTGATGGTGGGTTGCGGCGATTGGAAGTCAAATCTCGATTCGGCATTGCTGATTCTGGATGCGAAGTCGCTCAGCCTTTCAAAAGTCTGGAACTCGGAAGCTCCTATCGCATTCGTGCGATGCGGTGACCAGACCGATGAGATCACCTGCTGTGACTGGAGCGGTCGCCTCAGTCTGTTGAGCCTGACCGATCTGAGACTTCTGAATTCGCAGTGGATTCCCAAAGACCTCATCGCACCTCTTGCATTTTCCATTCAGGCAGACGATGCCGGCGTAATCACTGGAGCGTTTTGATGTATTTGCATTCCGATATTCGCAGGCCGGATCAAGCGGAGCGAGTTCCGGCATCGGCACTGGCGGCATTCGTCATTGCGTGCTTGAGTTTCTGCGTCGAAGCGACGGCATTCCAGGACGCCACAGTCGGCTCAAACGCTGAAGAACCCCCCGCCCCCCGCCGCATCGCCGTCATTATCTGCGGCCATCCAGGAGATGCGGATCATGTCGAGCCGTTTCAGGGATCCGTCGAGAAGATTCGCACCGGTCTGGCCGCGCACTACCAGTTTGCCAAGGAAAACATCCATGTGTTTATGGGGGACGAAGAAGAAAGCGAAACGGCGGAAGCAAGTGCACAGGACGCAGATGCAGCGGCAACAGATGGATCGGTAGCAGGTGCTTCGGAAGTCGACTCAACGGCCACAACAGACTCAACACCGAAAACAGCTTCTGCAAAGCCCGCAACAAAGGAAATCATCGCTGCCGAACTACAAAAACTGAAGCCGCTGATAACAGCGGACGACAGCATCTTTGTGATCGTTGTCGGTCACACGCATTTCGAGAACAGTCTGGCGTGGCTGAATTTACACGGACCAGACATCCAGCAGAAGGAATTCGCGGCCATGTTCGACGGCATCGTCGCGAAGGATCAGGTGTTCTTGATCACCAACCCCTGCAGCGGTTACTACATCCGACCATTGTCGCGACCGGGTCGAACGATCATCACCGCCACGGAATCGGATCTGGAAGTCAACGAAACGCTTTGTCCTCACGTCCTTGCGGATATGCTGAATGCGGCGCCTCTGGCCGAATGGGATCTTGATTCAGACAAGCAGCTTTCACTGTTTGAGTTCTACATCGCCCTATGTCGCGGCGTTGCCGACAGGTACTTTGATGAAACGCTGCTCGCCACAGAACACGCTCAGTTCGATGACAACGCAGACGGCAAGGGTTCCGAACTACAGCTGCATTATCTGACCGAAGATCAGGGCGGCTTGCCAAAGAATCGTCAACGCCCCCAACTCACCGAAGGCCGTGATGGCATGGCCGCATCAAAGCTTCGATTTGCATCGTATTGAACCTTGAACGATCGTCAGGCACAGGCTGGCACGAAGATTGAATCGCAACGAACGGAGATTTCCCATGAAGATGGCTCGGTGTTTCCTGATCGTCATATGCGTTGGCTGCTTCAGTTTCTGGACAATGTCGGGCATACCGGCTTCCGATGAAGTGAAAGCGGCTCAGCGTGATAAGGGGTTGTCGATCACGACTCCGCCTGACGAAGTCGCTGACACGGAACGCCTGAGTAAGTTGATTGAAGATGCGGTTGACGATTATCAATTGTACCCAGACTTGAATTCCTCCGCTGATCTGATCGCACGTCCGGCGCTTCGATGGCGGAATGCTGCACGTGGCCAGGACGGTGAGGCGATGCTCGTGATCTGGCTGAATCACGGACATCCACAAGCGATGGCCAGCATCTATCCGTGGGGTGGAGAACTGAAGCATGAGTTTGACTTGCTGGCTCGCAAACCAGGCTTGGTTGCCAAATCAAAAGGGAACGAGATCTGGAGTCCGAGAACTGCTGGCGTCGAATTCAAGAAGATACCAGGAGCAAAGTCTCCCGCCGCAACCCCGGTCACAAGACTGCGAGACATGAAGGCGCTGGCAGAACGTTTCGAGGGGACGATGACCGGCTGGAACGCAGCGGACACGGACAACGAGAAACTTCGACTGCTGCCTCGCCCGATCTATCGGTACGAAAACCTGCTGAAAGACGAAGGCAAAGGTCTTCCGCTGGATGGAGCCCTGTTCGCGTACACAACAGGAACTGATCCTGAAATCGTGCTGGTGCTGGAAGCCGTTGGTACCGGCGATTCAATGAGTTGGGAATATGCCTGCGTGCGAGCGACATCCGGCGGCCTGGAAATGCGGCTCGACGACTCAATTGT
>JANOZG010000899.1:0-6003 GCA_031429275.1 Planctomycetota bacterium | reverse complement strand
CCTGATTGTGGGCCTCACGAAGAATCAGGGGACTCACGTCCTCCGCTCGCCTCAATTCAGCCCGCGTCACAGAGAAACTGAATTGAGCACTGGCGGTATCATCGACAAAGAAATGTGAGCCAAGAAGAAGGGACGTATTTTTTGCGTCACAATTTGCCTTGAACGCGTTTCCTTCAGCTACAAACGATACGCTCACTTTCCGTCAGGCTTGACACGTATTCATGAAGCGCGAGAGTCGTTCAAACACAATCGCTCCGCTGACAATCGCCACGACGGAAAAGAAGAGATTCTCGCCGAACCATTGCATCACCATCGTCAGCGTTGATTCTTGCGGGACGATGATACAGCACTGTGGGGCAGGCGATGAAGGCGTCTGAGGCTGAAAATGCACTGGAGCATGGTAGCTGTAACGTTCGCCACGTTCGATGGCGATCACTTCTTCAGGAACAAGGCGTTTGCCAGCAAGTTCTGACGCAATCATTCGCAGCATCAGTCGATCCAGACGTTCGACCGCAAAGTTCGAAACGTCCGGAGTTGCATGAGCATTGCCGACACCGGAATGATCGGTCAGAAACAAATACTGTCCCATCGACAAGAAGGACGCGGTTCGCAGAATGACTTCCGCTGACTTCTCGACGCCGCTGGCCCCGACTGGGAATACTCGCACGCCGCGTTCACTCAACCCTGTGATCGCCGTCATCGCTCGACCAGCGTCTTGCGTGTGTGGTGGAGCGTCTCCGACCAGAAACAACACGCGAGCCGTGTTGCCGCCTCGCCATGTGAGCTGTTCAGCACGCTGCAAAGCGACGTCCATTGCTTCTGGAAGGTCACCGCCGCCGCGAGCCGACTGAGCATCGAGATTGCGACGGAACTCAGAAAGCGAACTCGTGAAGTCGAACGAACGACAAACATACTCGTCGCCATTGTCGCGATAGGTGATCAAAGAGAATCGCTGATCAATGTCAGGGAACATATGCTTCACTGATGCCGCGATACTGTCAATTTCTGTCTTCAGGTAATCCAGTTCATCGCCCATGCTGCCGGTCGTATCAACAACTAAAGCCAGATCCAGCTGCGTGGGAAGCTGCGACTGAACGTTTTGCAGGGTCACAGACCAATTGCAATCAATGTCACGGTATTCATCAATGATTGCTTCGGATTGGTTATCGCAAAAGACCTGCAGGTGCAGAGGTTGAGTTTGCTGATTGCGGCCGTGCGTCCCGTCTGACAACAGCATGACACGCCCGTCAGTGGCCGTGGTACGGTCGAGTAATACTCGTTCCGTTTGTCCTGCGACATTCTGCTTGACGACGCACCGAACATTGCCCAGTGGCTTACCGTCCGTATCTGTGACATGAATGATTGTCTGATGAGTCGATGGCGGGAGTGGCAACTGACATTGCTGCACGTGGTATGGATTCCGGCGAAGAAAATCCATGTAGTCCGCAAACCGATTAACATCATCAATGCTGCCGGCTGTCAGTACGCCGGACTGGCGACCATTGTTCGGTGCGAACGGTCTTTCTTCAACAGCTCTGAGTGACTCCGTTCTTGACGGCACGTCGATTCGAGCCGTTTCAACGGGAGCGACTTCGACGTCAGGATACGATCTTGATTCTGTGGCACCAGAACTGGCTACAGGTGCTGAACGTTCAGAGAAATCATCTGTTGGCGCGGCACTCCGCTGCGACGAAAAGGACTTAGCGTAGGAATAGTCGGCAGTAGCATTTTGCCCGGAATCAACTCCGCAACCGGCAATTACGAGAGCTACAAGACTCAGCAACAACAGCGCCACGGGACACGAAAAACGAGACATGAAAAGACTCCTGTACGAAAGGAAACAGTCGGACGCAAATCGTTCCACGGCATCACATTGCAAAGGAACGAAGTCGGATTAAGAACAACAAGGTCGCCGGCGCTGGCAGAATGTTGAGTGCGTGACATGCTCGATTGGTTCAATGAAATTTCAAAATTGAAAAAAGAAAAGCCCGGCCTGAATTCATGCCGGATTGCGAAATAACAGACCACAAAAGTGGCAAGATGCTGAATTGTCCCGGATCGGCCCAATGACAACTGTCGGAGCAAGAAAGGTAGCCTTCGTCGATGTCGCCATTCACGGAACAGCACCATGAGGCATCTCGTGATCATCGCCGTTGATCTTGAGGTGATCGTGTTTGTGGTACTTCCGCTTACAGTCGTTCCATCGATGGTCGGCAAGTCGCGGCTAAGACCACAGCATCATCGCCTGACTTCGAAATTCTCAAAATCTTCAGGAGCTGCAATGATCTGCCGATCGATGTCTGTGATTCCGGTACCAAAGTAGTCCCGGAGGCCGACAATTAAACGCTGAATGACGGGCGCTGGTCCAGTCGCGATCAATTCAACTCGGCGGTCCGGTAGATTGCGAACAAAGCCGCGCAGAGGCAACCCAGATGCGATGCGTTCTGTGGTCTGGCGAAATCCCACGCCCTGGACTCGACCAGAAAAGAAGACCTGCTCAGTGATTTCAGACATTTGAATTCCCGCCCCCGGGCTCGATATTGATGACAGAAGATTTCAACGTACATTATCAGTTTCAGCGAATCAGCGCCTTGGAACATCGAAATTGCCAGACGATCGGTGAGGGCATGCCACACATTGTCCAAACCCCAAAAGGCGACAGGAACAAATTGTCGAACATTAAGATCGGAGCATTATAAACTGGTTGAAGACGTCTACGTTCTACGCACTGTTGACGCAGCGGCGGTCGGCTGTGACACTCGAACGTTATTGCGGGACGATGCCGGTTCTGCATCATCGATACACGATCTCCGTACAGGTGCGGAAGGGTTTCGTTCGAGGTCTGCTGGATGACAAGGAAGTGTGTCAGCACAACACCGATGGTTCAGATCTCTCGATGCATGAGCTGTGGAGTCTGCCTGAGCCCGATCAAATGGGTCTTGTCACATGGGCTGGCGACACCGTGTTTCACACCGTGGAGATTCGACACCTGAACGGTCAGCCGGCCAAAATCGCGAAGGCTGACAGTCCGAAGAGTTCGCCTGCGATGAAATCGAAGGTGACCGAGCGCGGGAATGACAAGCAGCGAAGGGTTGTCATCGTGATTGCGAATGAAGATTTCTTCTATCGTGAGTACGCCGATCCGCGTCAGGAACTGGAACGGGCCGGAATTCTTGTGACCGTCGCCGCTGGCCGAAACGCGACGTGTCGTCCGCATCCGGGTTCGGGTGAAGGACCGGGCGGCGGTGCTGTCGAGCCGGATCTGGCTCTGGAAGGATGTGAAAGCGGATGACTTCGATGCGATCCTCTTTTCCGGCGGCTGGGGAGCGTCGTCGTATCAGTTTGCTTTTCCGGGTCGCTACGACAAACCGTCTTACAACGGCAACAAGACCATCCGCTCGGAAGCCAATCGGATCATCAATGAGTTTGTGCAGCAGGACAAGTATGTTTGCGCGCTGTGCAATGGAGTTTCGGTGCTGGCGTGGGCTCGAGTGGACGGGAAGAGCCCTCTGGCGGGCAAACGCGTCTGCGCTCCGGTGCGTCAGGCGGCTGCGGGAATCTATAACGGTCGCCGGGCGCAGCCATCGTGCCGCTGGCATCCGGAATCGAATGGTGCCATCGTATCCCCGTCCGGGTCGATTGGTCAGCCTGGAAATGTGGCCGATGACGTGCTGGTTGATGGAAAGATCATCACCGGAGAAGACGATCCGTCAGCCAGAGAAATGGGACGGAAGATGGTGGAAGTGCTGCTGCGGGGATGAAGAAAGGAGCACCTCGCAGATTTCCCGTGATTTGCTGGAACAGGATGTAAACGACCCGCTGACGGGGTAAGATCGATTATCGTAAGCCAGCATTATGGGCAGAAGAATCCATGGCAAAAAGATTGCCGGCAATTTACTGCCCAACATTTTTCTGCCCCAGAAGTGCCTGCTTAGGAAACGCTGTCTGGAGTCTGTACATGTGCGAATTTCTGAGCTTCGCCTTGCAGGCGGGCCGTTGATGAAAATGGTATCGACTCGCTTAGCCCCGCTGGTGTACATATCGTGCCATGAGTCGCAACTTGACAATCTTGATCACTGTCTGCTGCGTCGCAATGACGACAGGATGCCGAACCGTCAAGACTCGGCCGCCCATTGTGGCGCTGCCCGGTCGTTCTGCACCTGTCATTCCGCTGCAACTGGCGTCGTATTCAAGACCAACCCACATTGACGTGGATTTTGACGACAAGCGGCCGGACTTTGAGCGACTCTATTATCCGGGGACCAGCGAACCTCGCCGCTGGCACGATGCCATGTCAGTCGTGCCGATGGAGGCGTTTGACCCGTCGATCGAAGATGAACTCCGACAGCGAGTCGCAGATTCAACGAAGGCCAGCGATCCGTCGATCGCCAGGGCCACTGTGATCCTGACTTCGTTCCAATTTGCATTGGATGATCGCGAAGTTATTCAGGGCGAGTTCAATGCAAAGTACATGAACTGGGCAAGCATCAAGCAACAAGAGGACGACGAACGAGAAGCACGTCGTGAGGCCGACTTTGAAGACCGACTCAGTGGAAAAAATGAATACCAGGGCTTTGGCGAATGTGAGGAGCAGGAATCACTGGCATCGATCATATTAGGCGAAGCTCTGAAGGCTGGTTTCCTGGCGTTATTCGTTGACTTGCCACGCAGCCAGATTCGCAAAGCGGCCGTAAAGAAGCGTACAATCGCTGAACGTCAAACGCTGCCGACTTCCATCACCGAAGGCAAACAAACCGGACTGAACTGCCAGATTCACGCGACAATCATTTTCTTTGGCCGAGACGGTACGGAAGAACAACAATCGGTTCGTATAAACCGACATGCTCCATTGACGGGCAACGGGGCGTTTAACAAGCAGACCGCAGCCTTGCTTGAAGCGTCCCTGGAAGAGTTTTCGGACTCTTTGTGAACCAGCCAGCCGCTGGTAGCAGCAGTCTGACGAACAACGCCTGCGTAGTCCCTGTGCAGGGGCATCAGCCCTGACGTCCGTCAAACCGCCGGCATTCCTGGGGTTCCGAGAATCTCAAATCCATCGTTTGCGACCGAATTCGACGTCAGTTGTGGAGACGGCTGAATTCGGTTGTCCAGCCGCGATAATACCTTAATTCATCTGGCGGAATTGAATCCTCGGCATGCCCGGGTGATCGAATTGCGTTTTTTTGGCGGATTATCGATCGAAGAGACCTCCCACGTTCTGGAAGTTTCCGCGTGGACTGTCAAGAACGACTGGTGAGCGGCTCGCGCGTGGCTTTTAACGCAACTTGATGAAGAAGAATCTTCATGACTCCCGACGATTATCAGCGAATTTCAGAGACTTTCCTGCGGCTGTGTGAACTCCCCGCCGCTGACCGCACTGCAGCGTTGGAAGAACTCAAGCAGCAGGATCCCGAATTCCATAAGGCCATTGAGGCCATGTTGCGACAGGATGATGAGGACGATTCTCGATTTCGCAGCAACACGGATGAAACATTCCGCCCCGACTCGAAAGCCGGCCATGTGATGTTTTCGTCGATGGCTCGCGGCGAAGAGTTGTCCGAAGATCGATACAAACTCACAAGGCTGCACGCCACCGGTGGAATGGGGCGAGTCTGGCTGGCGCGAGATAACTCAATCGGCCGCAATGTGGCCCTGAAGGAACTGCGTCCTGAAACGCCATCGGCGCCGGGAATCTGGAATCGATTTCTGAATGAAGCGAAAGTAACCGGCCAGCTCGAACACCCGGGCATTGTTCCAGTCTACGAAGTCGATGCGGACGATTCTGATCGGCCGTTCTACACGATGCGGTTCGTGAAAGGGCAAACTCTGCATGACGCGATCTGTGATTTCACGACGCTGCGAACAACCGGCAAATCTTCTCCGATGGAGTTGCGTGACCTGATCACGTCTCTGATCGGAGTCGCCAACGCGATCGGCTACGCGCATTCTCGAGGCGTGCTGCATCGTGACCTCAAGGGCCAGAACGTGGTCCTTGGAGATTACGGC
>JANOZG010000898.1:0-5499 GCA_031429275.1 Planctomycetota bacterium | reverse complement strand
GCTCCTACCCCGGCGTGATGCCCAACCGACCAATGTCCAAGTAGCATGCCGATTCACGCGGTCGTCAAGAATCTCAGTTACTGGCACCTTTGCTCCGGCTCACGTTGAGAATGCCCTGACTATGGAACAGTCGAAGTACCAATACAGCATCCAGTCCGTCACTCTGAACGACGGCTTGGTCATCCGGCCAGAGAAGCTTACCGTACTCGTCGGCCCGAACAACTCCGGGAAGAGCCGCGCGCTCAAGGAAATCTCGACGTTCACCACGTTGCAGCAGCCGCCGAAGGGCATTGTCGTTTCATCAGTGGCGGTGAACCTTCCCAAGACGCTCGCCGAACTCCGGGACGCTTATGATGTCGAGCGCCATCTCGACCAGCACCGCAACTGGACGTTCCGAACACTTGCGCCGGACCTGTGTCAAGAATTCCAGACATCATCAGGAGCTGTGTGGCCGAGTTCCTACGAGAAAGCGTTCACTCAGTCGGTCGATCAGCTAACGCCGTACTTCGCAGAACAGTTCGGCCGTGCGATGGTCGCGTTCCTGACCACCGAGGCTCGCCTGCAGATGGTGCGCGAGGGAAAGACTCCGTCGCATTTCCGGCAGTCCTCGACTCTGCTTCAGACTCTCTACAACGCGGGCAGTGAGGCGACGCGAATCGTCAGCGAACAGGTGAAAAAGACGTTCGGGAAAGAGGTAACGCTGGACTTCACCGTTCCGCAGCAGCTCCTGCTCCGTGTCGGCGACAACTTCAACGGCATGCCGGTCGATCCTCGCGACGCGCGGCCGCTGATGGAGAATCACGAGATGCTCGACGACCAAGGGGACGGGATCAGGAGCTTCGTCGGCATCATCGTCGCCTTGCTCACGCTAAAACGTGGCCTGTTTCTGATCGACGAACCGGAGGCATTCCTCCACCCGCCACAAGCATTCCGGGTCGGCTCGCTTATCGCCGACCAGTCGGACAAATCTCGGCAGATCATCCTTTCCACGCACAGCGCCGACGTGCTCCGCGGCATCCTCAGCCGCACACGGGATGTGAACATTATCCGCATTGACCGAGTGGGGAACGTCAACTCCTTCAAACTCCTGGAACCCACGCGGCTGAATGAGATGATCAACGACCCGCTCCTGACGTCTGCCCGAGTCTTGGATGGACTGTTTTACTCGGCGGCCGTCGTGGTAGAGGCCGACAGCGACGCCCGCTTTTACCATGCCACTTCGGTGAAGCGCTCGCCGGGCCTCGATCTCCACTTCGTGAACGCTGACAACAAGCAGACCGTACGCAAAATCGTTCGCCTCTATCTGGACATGGGAGTGCGCGCCGCCGGGATCGTCGATATCGACGTCCTGAACGACCGTGCCGAGTTAGAGAAATCGCTGCAGACGCTTGGGTTTGACGAGACTGAATTGCTGTCATTGTTGGAATCGCAGCGCGAGATTGCGCAGGCTGTGAAGGAACTTCCCGCCGGGGAACGCTTGGACGCGGTGACCACGAAGCTTGCGGAGGTCCGCGCAAAGTTGGAACAGGTCGCCACCCAATCCTTCGCTACGAGCGAAGATGAGCAGCGGGAGAAAGACGCACTTCTTCGTCAACTGGAGAGCCGGTTCAGGGAAATGGCGGAGATGACGAAAGCATGGAAGTCGCTCAAGCAGTCCGGTCGCTCGGCACTCCCCTCAGTGGCGCAAGCTGCTTTCGACCGTGCCTGGGCAGCCTGTGCTGCGAAAGGCTTATTCATCAATCCGACCGGGGAACTGGAATCAACGCTGACCGAGTACGGCATTCCCTATACCACCGACAAGAAGGGGTGGATCACACAGGCATTGCAGCTTGTCCCGAACCTTGAACCAGACGACACCAAGTATCCTTGGAAGCACATGAAATCTGTACACGAGCATCTCCAGCCGGCGCAGTCATGACGGCCATAGCTGCCGAACGCCTCATTCATCGACCTCACCGGCGCGTCGTCGATCAGAACGATGCCAAGACGCGGGCCGTCTTCGGCGAGTACGTCTCGGTCTACGACATCCAGCAAGCGGACAGCCGAAACTGTCTCCTCTCCAAAACGCAAAGTCATGACCAGACTCCGAATCACATTCGGTCTCGCCGCCATGTTCCTGCTGCTCGCGCGGCTGGCGGCACGGTTCAAGGACCCGGCGGACGACTTCCGCGTGGCGATCGTGGTAGACATGTTGCTGACGGGCTTTGATGTGCCGTGTGCGCACACGATGTACCTCGACAAGCCGCTGGCTGGTCACAACCTGATGCAGGCGATCGCGCGGTTGAACCGCGTGTACGGCGAGCGGCCAAGCGGGTTGATCGTGGACTTGATTGGGCTCCCTGATCTTCTCTCCGATGCGAAGGCGACGTATGCCAGCGCGACGAGCCTATCAAAAAATTGCAGGACGAGGCGATCCCGGCGATTCGGGCAGTGTTCGAGCAGTTACAAGGAATCTTTCACGGGTACGACAACTCGGCGGCGCTCGACACGGAGCCAGCCAACGTGCTGCGAGTGTTTCTGGGCGCGTTCCATCATGTGCTGGACGTGAGGCAGACGGTGGGGCCTGAGTCCCTGCATGTGCGCCATGTGAAATGTGAACCGCGAATCGTTCCGGAATCCGAATGAAATCACATCCGTATCAACAACGATTTCAGTCATTCATCCAATCCAGCCTCGTGCCAGTGTCCTGTGATCGACCTATCGCCTGCAGGAAATCATCGGCGGATTCGCGTTCCGGTGCGATTGGGCTCATCATGCCGGAGAAATTGGCAATGGGTGTTACACCCCGTCGATCCAGTGACTCAACAATTCGATCACGAGCCTGCTGAATCTCACCTTCCGATACGCTGCAAGATCCACTCAGGGCTGATTTGGCTGCAGAATTTCGAGACTTCCATTCGTCCAGCAGTTCGCCCAACTCCAGACCGGCACCGCCATTCTGAATGCGGGCAGCGGCGTACTGATTAAAACTCTGAAGTTCCTGTGTCGACGTTGGCATGATCGATATCTCCTGTATCACCTCAGTTTACCAGCCTTTTGACGCGACGGTCAAGAAGTGTCAAATTTCCGTCTTTCCTCCACAGCGGTTAAGAAGCATGACGGCGTGGACCACCATGAGTAACATCACATCTGTTCCATGCGCCGGCCGGTGGAGAACTCAGAACAAGCGGCCCGCTAAGCAGGGTGTGACAGAGCACTGGTCCAGCCGAGAAAACCAAACAGCAATAAAACAGAACACCATCACACACATCACGATGAAATACATGACAATGAAGTACCTCGCCGTATTAATCATCACGACACTCATTGCCGCTGCCAGCGTCGAAGCGAATCCACTGAAGGTCTTCATCCTCGCCGGTCAATCCAACACGGAGGGACAAGGCGTGGTGTCGATGGATGGAGAAAGAGACTACAACGGCGGTAAGGGGAATCTGGTCTTGTCGATGAAGAATTCGAAGAGCGCCGGGGAGATGAAGTGCCTTAAAGACGAGAAGGGCGAATGGGTGGTCCGGAATGATGTGCAGATCTCGTTCAAGGCTGGTGACATGGTCCGCAATCTGGAACAACCACATCATCACTCGCACCACCGCCACGCCACGCCGCGCACGGAAGGATGTTCGGCTTCAACGCCGAGAGCGACCTCACAACGCTTCGCATCCAGAACAACATCATCGAGTGCATCGGCCAGGCCCGTCCGCTACTGCGGTTCAATGCCGCCACTGCCGTTCAAGTCGAAAACAACCTTCTGACCAACGTGAGCGATCAGGCGGCCTACGCGAATCCTCAGACCGATCGGCCACAAGGACTCGAAGCGCCGCTCGCCTTCACCTGCGGCGTCCATGACGAGATGACGGTCAGCGGATGGGTGGTCAAACCGACAAAGGCAAAGTGACGAGCCCCTTTTCCATCGACGACGAAGTAGAGAAGAAACAGAACTTCACATTCGTCGCAGCCCGACTGTTTATTCCGCTTGCCCCGCTGCTCGCTGTGGATACCGCCTGTACGACACCGCTCGCACTGCATCCGGATAATTCGCACTCATTCCTCTCCCGTGAAAAGCCGACGGTGCTCATCACGTCCGGCGAGCACTACGGCGCGGTCCTCAGGCTGGACTTCGACTACGTCAAATACCTCGGCACTCTCGCAGCCGACGAACTAAACCTAAAGCTACGATGAAGAAGACGCGGAATGGCCCCGACGGTCAGCGCCGTAACGCTCACTCAGGAAACCCTATGCGTGCTGGCCGGAGAATTCCAGAATATGGATCTTTGCGGACCCGCCCTGATAGACTCCGTCCACAAGCTGCCGCCCGTTCGCATTGGCCGATTGTGAGACCAACAAAGCGACGCGGCGACCGTCCGGATGAAGGCTCAAACTGCGTCCGTTCGTGATGGAGTTACTTTCGTAAAACGCCTTGTCCTCGGCAGGCGTCCAGCACCACACGAATCCTTTCCCCGGAAAGGCGCACGATGTGGCCATCACGAAACCTGCGGGATGAAAGACGGCATCATAAGCAAAGCCATCATCGTTTTTTCCGAACTGCATTTCGCGAAGCTGCTGCCCGGTTTCCCAGTTGAAGACCAGCACGCACGGGAATCCCGTCGAGAAACCTCCGCCCGGAGTCTTCTGACCCGCACAGGCCAGTTGTTTGCCCTCGCTGTCAAACGCCAAATGCCGCACTCCGCCGCACTCCTGAATCTTGTCGAGCTGATACAGGACGCGGGCATCGATCTCCCGCCGCATCGTCGCGGTGGCCGGATCCCAGTCGCGGATCACGCCTTTCAGGTCGCCCGAAATTAATGACGTCCCCTGCGGATGAAAACGAAGGCTGAAGATTTTCTCGGGATGCGGCCACTCCTTCTGCAGTGCCCCGTCGGTCGCCGACCAGATTCGAATCACACGATCGTTGCCTCCCGTGGCAATCCATTTTCCGTCCGGACTGACTGCCGCCGCGCGAATCCATCCATCATGAGCCGATTCGTTTTTCCAGACCGGCACGGGCGACTCGTCTGTGTATTGCCAGACGGCGATTTGTCCCCACGAATCGGCCGAAACAATACGCTCCGTGCCAGGAATAAAGGCCAGGCACTGCACCCATGCATGGTGACCGAGGCATGGATTGAGCCGCTTGATCTCATTACCGCGCAGATCCCAGCGCTGGATCGTGGCATCATACCCGCTGGCGATCAGGAAGTTTCCGCACGGACTGTAGCGCGCCTGGAAGAGCTGTCGTTCGTATTCAATCACCTTTCCCGTCGGTTTAGGTTCGTACTCCGCGAGCAATGTGGCTTCATCCATCATGGCAATTCAGTCTTGTTTCGAATTCTTTGCATCGTTGTCAAGCGAATAACGTCTCTCTGTAGGCCGGACCAAGCGAAGCGCCGTTCCGGCAATTGCCAGACACGTGCCGGAACGGCGCTTCGCTTGGTCCGGCCTACAGAGAGACGTTATTCGCTTGACAACGATGCAAAGAATTCGAAACAAGACTGAATTGCCATG
>JANOZG010000897.1:0-4269 GCA_031429275.1 Planctomycetota bacterium | reverse complement strand
ACTGGTTCATGTACGTTGTTGTGTCCTTTGGTGCATTAAATACCGTCTTCAGCCTTGTTTATTACATCCGCGTGTTGAAAACGATGTTCCTGGATGCCCGACCAACGGACGCTCGCCCTGTTCCTGTTAAGCTTGGCTCTTTGGAATCCATCTACGTTGTGGCCTTGGCTGCGTTTGTGTTGTTGCTTGGCGTACTTCCACAGTTCCTGAGTTCAACAGCAGGTGCCGCGGCTCAGTCGATCGCAAAGTTCTAAGCTGGATTGGTCTGCAGGCTGATTGATATTCGTTTGAGATTCAGGATGGAACGACCAATTCCACCTGCGGCCGTTGTTTTGATTGTTGATACTCTAGATTTATACTCAGGTTTAGAAATGACTTGCCAGGATAACGAAATCCTTCTGAACGGTGTTCTGATTCAGATGGCTCGCAGTTTTCTGCAGTACGTTTCTGAAAGTTCACCGTGGGTTGCCAGCAACTCCGCTTCAGATGAATCTCAAGTAATCGTTCTGGCTGCTCGTCAGCGCCAGGATGTCGCTGAAATCGCAAACTTGTTGGATCAACGCGAGCACTTCATAGATTTCGGTACCTTCCCGACCGAATACACAGACCAACAATTTCTTTCATTGCAATCCGTCATGGGTGGCCTGAAACGAAGTCAGGAATTGGTCTGCAACCGCATCAAGAACTCGATCGTTTCACTCCGCACGGCTGGCGACACCGAAGCTGCGGATCGGTTGACCACTATCGAATCACACGAGCGCGATATACTTCGATGTTTGGGTGAGATTGAAAAAACACTGGCAACACATTCGGCTAATGTTTAAGTTCTCGGGGCCGACACTGCTGGCTTCATTTTGTCGATCTTGTTGGTACTCAGCCAGGGTTACGCTGTTGACTGAATCAGGATAGGCCACGGTGGGATATGCAAGCTAACTGAACGGCGCTCTGATGAAATGCAAAATGCAGTGGATTGGCTTGAGTAGCAGCCTGTACCAACCACATGCTCGGATTCGAATTTCAAAGCAATGCGGGCAATAGAATTGCCTGAATCCGCAGAGACACACAAGCCACCAGAGTCCCGTCAAAGGGACTTTTCTGAGCACATCCCGGCAAAAATGGCAACGGTAGGCAAGAAAAGCAAATAGTGATGATTTTGAGCTTTTGTACGTCATGGCGGGTGGCTTGGCGGCAAAAGTGTGCATTCTGACACGGCTGATGCCCTGACGATCGCCAACATCATTATGACATCACATCGACCGCCAAGGGAATACCCATGAACAGTATTTAGCCATTTACGGTGTCAATAAGGCCTAATTGCGTGTCACCCGAGAATGTTTTGCCGGAACGTCATTAAGTGAATCATAAGGTGATCACCCGGACTTGAAGTGGTTCATCAATCGCGGCAGCACCCGTTACGGGAGTCTTTGAACTTAACTGCGTTGTGGTACTTGCACCCAACAACGGCTGAAAACCCTTACTCCAAAAGTAGCCTCCAGGCTCATTGACATCAGCCGCTCGCGAGCGATGAACAATACACGGCATTCGCAGCTGCGATCGCGGCTCCTGATGATGGCTTGATTCCCTGCATATTCAGGCACTGCTCGAGGGCGGCGAGAAACAGCAGTACGTTCGATTTCTTCGCAGCTTCGCCCATCAATCCGATTCGCCAGGTTTTGCCTTTCATAGGTCCGAGGCCTCCACCGATTTCTATTCCGAACTCATTGAGCAACTGGCTTCGGACGGCTGCATCATCAGCTCCGTCAGGAATGAAAACAGAGTTCAACATCGGCAGTGACGTTTCGGCAGCCACAGCATAGCGAATCCCCAACGCTTCGAGTCCCGTTTTCAATGCCCTGTGATGCAATCGGTGACGAACGAATCGGGCCTCTAGTCCTTCCAAAAGCACGAGTCGCAGAGCCTGATGCAGTGCGTAGTTCATGTTGATCGGAGCGGTGTGGTGATACGCTCGATTATTGCTCCAATAGTTCCGCAACAGCCCGATATCCAGATACCAACTGGAAACTTTCTTTGTGCGCCGATCCATGGCTTCCAGTGCCTTCGGGCCAAACGTCACAGGGGCCAGACCTGGTGGGCAGCCCAGACATTTCTGAGATCCACTGTAGGCAGCATCGATTCCCAATCGATCAATTTCAACTGGGACACCACCCAGCGACGTCACGCAGTCTACAACCAGCAACGCACCGGCATCGTGCACAATCTTAGCAATTTCTTCCAACGGCTGCTGCGCGCCGGTTGACGTTTCTGCATGAACGATCCCGACAACCTTTGGTCGCACTCGGGCTACTGCAGTCGCGACTTCCTCAGGAGTAAATACCTCCCCAAACGGCCGTTCAATTTTTGTCACTTCCGCGCCGACTCGTTCGGCCACATCCGCCATGCGACCGCCGAAGACACCATTGACGCCGACGACCATGCGATCACCAGGCTCAATCAGGTTTACGACGCACGTTTCCATTCCGGCGCTGCCGGTGCCACTGATTGCCATCGTCATGTAGTTTGTCGTCTGGAACACTGCCCGCAGCATCGACTGTACTTCGTCCATGACTTTCAAAAAGTAGGGATCCAAATGGCCGACAGTCGGTGCTGCCAATGCGGCAAGCACGCTGGGATGGATGTCACTGGGACCCGGTCCCATGAGGATTCGCTGTGGAGGGGTGATTTGATTCGGGATCATGGGGTGGCTGTTCTCAAATAAAATGTAACGCAAATGAAATCTGCGAAAGTGATTTCGCCCGACAGGTCTCCAGACCGGTCCGGAACTGTTTTTCTGTTTCCGCAGGACCGGAATCCATTCCTGCGATTGCACGTTCTGAAGCAGGAGCCTTGGAACAAAAAGTTATGAGATCTCGGGGACTTCAAATCCGTTGCGGTATTCGCGACGAATCCATTTGTTCGCACCATCTGCGTGCTCACCAATGAAACGACCTGACGCTGGATCAAATTCCAGCATGGCACTGACACGCAGGTCTGCACTATCCGGCGGCACGGAATGGGCCTGCAGGTGATCATGCATCTCCTTCAACAGCGACTGCCAAATATCAACATCAACACTCATCAACGGCTCATGACTGAACTTGCCGCCCGCCTGAAATGCGATGTTCGCAAGGTTGCACCAGCCTGTGGAATGATGTCCGATTTCGACGTCGGTGTTGAGCGATGTCCGCTTGCGACTGCGAACGGCATCGATGAAGTTAGCCTGATGCAGACCCATTCCGCTGGTGCCTTTGAACTTCTTCAGAACCTTGCCGTCTTTGTCGAAGGCTGTCCCGTTTCCGCGCTGACCTTCGAAACGGCCACCTTCGCCGTACACGATGTACCCACTGCCCGGGCCGGGATGGGCTGGCGACTTCTTTTCTTGCGGACCCGCAGTGAGATTACTCAGGCCAATCACGACCGGCATAACGCCTGTATCAAAGTAAACAAAATGAACGTTCGGAGTTTCTCCGGCATCGTTCCATGCGACTCGACCGCCACCACCAAGAATTCGCTTTGGCAAGGTCACTTTGTCCTGAAACACATTGTTGCGAACGTCATCGAGAACATGAACGCCCCAGTTGCCCATTTCGCCTGAGCCTGTGTTCCAGTCCCAGTGCCAGTCATACTGGAGTTTGTCGCGGAAGATCGGTTTGTCGGCGGCCGGTCCAAGCCACAGGTCGTAGTCGAGGTTCTTTTCAACCGGAAGCGGCGTTTCCCGCTTGCCGATCGAATCGCGAACGCCGATCCGGTTGACTCGAGTCGATAGCATCTTTCCCAGGGGCTGTTCTTCGTGCAGGAACTTTTTGATCTCGGCCTGCATCGGGTCAGAACGCTGCTGAGTTCCCACCTGACAGATGCGGTTATACTTGCGAGCAGCCGCGACGGTTTGTTCGCCTTCCCATTGACTATGCGACAGTGGTTTTTCGACGTACACGTCCTTGCCAGCTTCCATTGCCCAAATCGCGGCCAGACAGTGCCAGTGATTACACGTGGCGACGACGACCGCATCCACGTTGGGATCTTCAATCAGCTTGCGAAGATCCTGATATGTTTTTGCGTTTTGAAACCGCTCCTTCGTTTTGCCAAGTCTTGATTCATTGGGATCGCAGAGCGCAACAACATCGACGCCATTGATTCGAGAAAATGCGCCCATCAATTCATTGGCTCGGCCGCCACAACTGATGAAACCCAGTCGAACGGAATCATTCGACATCGCTGCGCGAGCAGCACCCGGAAAACTGAATGCCATTCCGGCGGCAGCAGCGCTGGCCA
>JANOZG010000896.1:0-6294 GCA_031429275.1 Planctomycetota bacterium | reverse complement strand
GGTCAAAGTGCCGCCATCGACTTCTTCAAACGTGTGCAGGTGCTCCCAGAGTTTGTAAGGTCCTCGCAACTGAC
The DNA here is from genome assembly GCA_031429275.1 of Planctomycetota bacterium. Taxonomy (GTDB): domain Bacteria; phylum Planctomycetota; class Planctomycetia; order Planctomycetales; family Planctomycetaceae; genus SXXK01. The sequence goes on along the minus strand of JANOZG010000896.1, from coordinate 6,220 downwards.
GATCGGTGAAGGAATACGGAGGATCCCAGGACGAGATTTCAGTTCGCCATTTGATGGGGATTCTGTGAAGGCGAATTTGATAGTCAATGAGACAACCGTCTTTGAGATCAATGGGTGCTGGTGTGAGGATTTTAAAGTTCAACCAAGGCGGAGTGATTCGTTCAAGCTGGAATGCATCAATGAAGAATTCAAAAACACGCTCCCGCGACTGAGGCAACACTACGGAGCATCGAAGTTCGTAGCAATGGTCATCGGGATTCCAGTCGATTCGAATCATGTTTTAGCCCAATTGAATTTGCAAGTGGTGATGGTGCCAGATGGCTTATGAGCAGTCTCTCACTTTGGATCATGCGGTGTCGCATCCTCGTTTCGAACGCTTCAGCATGATCGCGTGAACCGAACGAACCACCCAGAGTTAACCGCGCAGGTGGATTTCATCGGGCTGGAGATTTCTCGGACGTTCGTAATCGAACAGCTCTTCAAATCACAGTGCATTTTCAACGAAAGTGGCATGGACCCAAATGCCTAGAGTGTAAACGAAATGGACGATATTGTAACTTTGGTTGCGATGGTGCGGATCAGAGCTCAGGGGCATTTGTATCAAATTATCCTAAAAAAAAGTGCAAAAGTTCCTTTTTGGTTATGAATTTGATTAAGTTGCGGTTTCGATCCCTGAGTTCGATAAGAATGGTTTGGCCGTTTTAAATCAGGATTTAGCAAACGGGAGAGTGTCAGGTGGCTAACAAACTCAAGTCTCGAAATTCGTCCGGTCCTCGCCGCAGGTCATTCAGTGAATCAGCACCAAGAAAGTTGACCGATGGCTCCTCGGCACATCTGCGGGCAGCAGCGTTATTGGCGAGGGAACTTCGCTTCATACCTGCCGCCGAATTTGAACGTGCAGAGCGTGGAGATAAGTCACTCAATGCTGCGACAGAGTTGCTGGCTTCTCTACGCAGTCAGGAGATTGCGGAACATGAATCAATTTCAAGGGCAAGCGACGGGCGGAGTGATGGCTCATTTGCGCTCGACTGGGCGTCGAATGCTCCACTGTTGACTTTTGAACAGGAACAGTTGCTGTTTCGTACTCTGAATTTTTTGTTATACAAAGCCAGTCACCTGCGTAGCCGACTTTCTCCATCCGCCCCGTCCACCAAATCCATGGATGAGATTGACAGGCTACTGGATTTTGTGGAACAGATTCGCACACAGTTGGTGAATTCGAATATGCGTCTTGTGGGAAGCATTGCAAGGAAGTTTTCTTCGCAGAACTGTGATGTCGATGACCTCAGCAGCGATGGCTGCATGATTCTGTTAGCGGCTATTGATCGTTTTGACTACTCAAGAGGCTTTCGTTTCAGTACCTATGCGACACATTCAATCCAGCGACATTTCTACAGAGTCTGGAAAACTCGCCAGCGCCGCAAGGAGCGTTTCCCAAACTCCGGTGCTGAGTTATTGTCTGAGGTTCCCGATCGAGATTCAGAGATATCCGTCTGCGATGATCCAGAGGCTGTCGTCAGCCAGCTACTGAATAACGCGGAATCTGTTCTGGATGAACGGGAACACGAGATCCTGCTGAGCCGATTTGGTTTAGCCACGAAGAACGGTCAATCACGGACCTTGAGAGAAATTGCCTCAGACATGGGTCTATCCAAAGAACGCGTGAGGCAGTTACAACTGAAAGCGCTGGAGAAACTCCGGCAGCTTCTCGATCCCGCGTTGTTCTTCACCGAGAACACGGGGTTTCCTGCTCAAATGCGAAACGCGTAGCGTTGAATCCAAGAGGTAGCGGTCAATGTTCGCAGGGCGTTAGTCAGTATGGCGTACTGGTTCGGAAGCCGTGTGCCGGTAGGTAGCACGGACCGGCAGGCTCTGAAACGCTACGAACACGCAGGGGCTGGATTGAGCGGAGCACGCGATGCAGTTATGCACGGGGCGGATCCGGTCCGTCAGTGATTTTGGACTCCGCCCTGAATAAAGCGATTGGTTAACTTCACACTGAGCCGCATAAGGCGGTTTCTGGCTTCGCCGTCGCTTCTGGCGCGGGCTTGAACGACTCAAAGTCGGCCGCACGCGGTATAAAGCCGTAGCCCTGCTGGCGTAGCCCTGCTGGCGTGGCCCAGATGGATTTGTCGTTGAGCCTTCACAGCGAAATGCTGCCGCGATCCCGCTCTTGCTCCGACTGACACAACCTTCCGTATAACTTGGGGTTGGGCAACATTTCGGGAAAAAATGGTCCGGGCAATTCGTCCTTCGGCCCCCGCGAGAATGGCCCCGATGTTGCTCCCGCAGCGTTTTCAACCTACGTTTGCTGTGCCGGAACGCTTTCCGCCACGATTTGCGCCTAATAAAATGTAAATTCGGCGCAATCCGCGTAAACTACCACTCGGCAAAGGTCAAGAACGGGGTAAGTATGTTCCCTATTCACAGGCCGCAGAATAAATCGATGCGGTGTCTGGTGTTTTGTCCCGTCAGGTGAGAGGGGTTTCCAGTGACATTTGGGAACGAATCCAAAATTGAAATCGCGGGGCTGTGATGTCTACGAATTTCCACGAGGTAACAGGCATGAAACGGTTTTCTAAAGTTCTGAGTGTTCTTGTCGTGCTGTTATCGCTGCTTGCCATGCAGTCGCCGCGTTTATTCGCACAGGATCCCCCTGCCGTAGAAACGAATACTCCGGACGCAGACGAAGCGAAAACGTCGCTGTCAGAGAAGTGGGATCGGCTGATCTATGTGCCGTTTAAAGAGCTGCAGAAGGTCTTCGACAATCAGGACGCATCGGTCGTTCTGCCGTATGCCGAATACCTCGACCTGATGAAGCGTGCGATCAATGCGGTGCCGTTGACGACAGCCAATCAAGATGCCGTCATTACATCTTCATCCTGGAACGCGACGGTTGAAAAAGACCTGGCACGTGTGTCGGTGGAACTCAAGCTAAACGTCATTAAGCCGGATGGCTGGGCAACTCTGCCGATTGCCTTTGGCGCGGCTGCGATTGGGAAAGTGGAGCCTAATGACGGGACGGTCCTGCTGAAAGGAACGGGTCAGGGGACCTATGAACTGCTCGTCAAAGGCGCTGGGCAAAAGTCAGTGAAGCTGGAACTACTGGCGACAGTATTGACATCGCCAGAAGATCGATCGTTCGCAATTCAGTGTCCTCCCACAGGCATCAGTGAGTTGATCGTGTCGATTCCGGAACCCGATCAGACAATCCGAATTACACCTCTTCAGGTTCTCTTGCCGACAGATGGCATCGCGGCAGACGGTAAGACGGTCGCAAAAGCCAGCCTGGGCGCAACGAATCAATTTGAAGTTCACTGGAATCCTCGAGCTGGTTCGAAACCCGTTATGGACTTGCTCAGCAGTGTGACGAACCAGACGAGTGTGCGTATAGAACAGGGTTTGTTGCAGTCTCGCACAGTGCTGAACTACGAAATTCTGCGCGGCGAACTTCGTGAACTGACGATTTTTGTTCCTTTGGACGCCAGAATCATCGATGTTGTTTCGGCAGCAGGTCGGATTCGAACATGGAAGGCTGAGCCGGCTGGAGAAACGCATCAGGTTGTGAAAGCAGAATTGCTGGTTCCGGCCACGGAGAAGTTTCAGATTGAAATTCAAACGGAGCGAGCGATTGAAGGTGATACTGTGCAGCTGATTGGCAAATCCGCTGATGGCAGACTGCAGGGAGTTCATGCTGATTCTGTTGTTCGCGAAGCCGGACGGCTGGCGATTACCACGGATGCAGCACTCACAACGGTGATCAAGACTCAAACCGGCGTCAAGCAGGTTGATGCGGCGGCAGCCAAAGGCGATCAGGCGGCTGTCGCGAATACGTGGGAATTCAGCGGAACCAGCGGCGTGCTGGTCGTGCAGATCAAACCAGTCGAACCGCGACTGCTGGTGACTCATAACGCTCAGTATGTGTTCCGTGATGATGAGCTGAGATTGAAATCCGTGCTGAAGTACGAAGTTGAACGTGCCGGTGTGTTTCAGTTGTCTTTGAAGGCACCGGAATCACTCACGATCGACAGTGTGTCGGCGGATGGTATGAGCGAATTTAATGTGGATAAGGGCAGTGGAAAAATTACACTGTCGTTAACTCAAAAACGCATGGGCCCCATCGATGTGACCGTGCAGGCCCATCAGGCCTTTGACGCATCGGCTGACAATGCGGAAATGGAAATTCCAACACTGACGCCCGAAGGTGTGGAGCGAGAAACCGGTGTCGTAACAGCTTATGCCCCCGAGTTTCTCGATGTGATCACAGTCGATGAAAAACTCGTCGGATTGTTTCCATCACGCGATGTGGCTGCTGAACCGCTTCCAAAGCTGCGACATATCGCGTCGTGGAGTTTTACTCGTCGTCCCGTCTCGCTGTTTGTTCGCACGTCGCCTCGACCTGCTCAGATTGCGGCATCTGTCGGAACGACAGTTCATGTCGAACCGGAGATCGTGAAACAGAATGCAGTGATTACTTTCGATATTCAAAACGCCGGCATCGATACTCTGCGCGTTGCCGTACCGGAAGCAGTCGCCAATGACGTGCGGTTCCGCATGTTGTCGCCGGGGCACACGATTCAGCAACGCGACAAAGCCGCTCAAGCGGAAGGCGGCTGGGTCACATGGACGCTGGTGCTGCAGGACGAAACAACCGGTACTGTGCAGTTGGCCGTGGATTGGGATGTCAAGCTCGGCGAGCGGGGCGGCGTCAGCCCCCCGGTACAACCCGCTGCAGCGGCTCCCGCTGCCGGCACTCCTGAAGCGGCGCTCGCTGCGGAAACTGCAGCGGCCCAGGTAACGGCCGTGCCCGAACAAAAACTCGTTGTCGAACCGCCGCGCGTGTTGGTGCCGTTTACGGACGATCAGGCGAAGCGTCGCCGCGTTGTGTTGACGCAGACTCGTGGCGAAATTCGCTTGCTGCGACACGAGTCACTGTCGATTACAGCCGATTCACAGGGCGATACGACTGAAGCCATCGATGTTCGGGAACTTGAACTCATGGAACAAGACGGGTATCTGGCGTATCGCTATTTCTCGCAGCCAGCTTCGGCGACGATTCGAATTCGAAAACATGAAATTCATGAAGTCGCTGCGACAGTTGTGTCTCGAGCAGCCATTGAAGTCGTGACCGAACGTCAGTCACTGGCGTCGTGGCGATGTCGGTTCCGTATCACCACCAGCGAACGTCAACGATTACGAATTGACTTGCCGGTGAGCTGTGATCTGCAGGCTCCACTCCTGAACGATCAACGAACAACCATCGAAAAGGCAACCGATGTCACCGCTGCAGATCAGTGGGAAGCGTACTACGTGAACATCAGCCGTGACTCAACCTCCGATCAGGAGTTTCTGTTGACGCTGCAGTTCCGTTGTCCGATCGTGGAAGAAGGTTCGCGACCATATTCCGGGCGTGGCGGTCTTCAGGCATTGCATCTGCCTGTTGTGGGCGAAAGTGGTGGATCCACTGTCGTGCAGCAAACGAAAGTTGTGCTGTGGGCACCGGAGGAAATTGCTTTCCTTGGTGATCCGGACTTGTGGACACAGGAGGGCACCATGCCGCCGTCAGTGACGAATCCATTGAAGTCTCTGTCTGCGGATATCGCGGCATCAGCAGTGAACGACTGGATCGATGCGCAGCGTGTGGCGTCAGGAGACTTTCCTACTCAAGGCAGTGCGTCGGTTTACCGCGCTGTTGGTCGTCAGCATCAAATCACGGTCACGTGGTGGAGTCGTGCGTTCTTGTTCTGGATGATTAGCGGCACATTGGTTTTGATCGGTTTGATTCTGCGTCGCACTTCGTGGGAGAATCGCATCACGCTGGTGCTGCTGGCGATGTTTGCCGTGGCGATGTTTTCGCTGAGCGGTGATAACTCGACTGCACAGTACGTGGCGATGGCGTGGCCCGGCATTTTAGTGGTGGGTGGAATCTGGCTGACCGGATTGCTGATCGGCCAGAAGAACGGAACCGGAAACAATGAAGTGCCACCGCCCAAGACGACTCGACCACCAAAGAGCCCGCCTCCACCAGCACCGACGGCATCCAAAACGTCAGCCGTAACCGTAGGATCACCAACAGTTCCTATGAGTTCAGGCGGCGTTTCGTTGCCACCGGGAACTGTGGTTCCCGCGCCTGAGGTCGTAAAAATAATGAATGACCTGATGGGAGGTGCGAAGTGAGCTTTGCCCACAGACATCAAGAAGCCGTAGGGTGGGACCAGCG
>JANOZG010000895.1:0-4958 GCA_031429275.1 Planctomycetota bacterium | reverse complement strand
GCTTTCGAAAACCAGTGAGCTGAATCGCGCCGTGGGGGGCGATGTTCATGATCGAATAGCCGTTGTTCTCTGCTCCAGTGCCCTCGACCATTGCGACCAGTGTGCAGTAGTGAATACCGCTGATATCCTTCAGGTCGTTTTGATGGCTGTGTCCCTGAAACACTGCGAGAACCTTCTTCGATTGTTCGAAGATGTTTCGAACATCGACACAGTTCTTAATGCCGTGGTCATTGCTGACGTCGAGTCGCTGGTGAGCAAAAACAATCGTCTGCCTGGCTGTTGATTGAAGATCCGCCTGTAACCAGTCCAATTCTGCGGCCGGGATATTCGCATCGTTCCACTTCGAGTTTTTGCGACCGTACGGCTCACCATCGCTGCGAAAGCAGGCATCGAGAATCACGAAATGGAAATTGCCGCGATCAAACGAATAGTACGACTGCTTCTGTTCCACGCCATCCAGAAACTCAGCCTTCGTGAGAGTATCAACGCAGTGATTGCCGAGAACGTAGTGACGGTCCTTTGAGATTGCCGAGAATTCCCGGTTGATTGTTTTGAGGTATCGCCGTTCGGTCTCAACTGAATCCGCTGCGTCGATCAAATCTCCAAGCTCGACGACGAAGGCCACTCGCTCCTTTTCAAATTGCCCGGCGGCCTCAGCGAGTTTGCCGAGTGTCTCTCGATAGTGCCGAGTTCCTGCAGACCCCTTGTCGGCATGATGGAGATCCGTCACCAGGCCAATCCGCAATCGATCAGAATCTTCGTCCGCAAACAGCGACACAGGATTGAACGTTGCAGCCGTCGCCAGCAGCAGTGTGTTGTTTCGCAGGAAAGCCCGTCGTCCAAGGCGGAGAAGCTGATCGCTGTCACGTCTCATGATTTCTACCTTCTTGCGAGGTCACAGGTGAATGTTACATCTCGGAGAAACGAATGCGCATTGTCGCATGATCAGGTGTCCTTGTTGGCAACTCATGATCAGAATCCTCCGCAGCATGATAATGCCATCCCATCGACAATGCATAGCGAGGCACTAAGGTCTTGACATTGCAATTGCCTTCTCGACTGTTTTATGGCGGCATTTTCGAATCGAGATTGCACTTTTGAACCCCGCAAGTGTACGCTGACCAGATAACAGAGCCTGCGGTTCTGGTCTTTGCAAGAGGAGTTGGAGATGTCTCGAAGTCACTCGCGTCGTAATTTTCTGGCCGATGTTGGACGAGGAACGTTGCTGGCGACACTTGGCCCGGCAATGCTCACAGATCTGGGACTGGCTCCAAAAGCTTTCGCTGATGAACTGGATTCTCCTCTTCAATTTGGCGATCTTGAACCATTGGTTTGTGCTCTTCAGGAAACACCAGTTGAGCAGCTGCAACCGTCACTTGCAAAGAAGCTTCAAGCCGGTTTGCCATTGAAAACCCTCGTCGCAGCCGCGGCGCTTGCAAATGCCAGAACCTTTGGCGGCGAAGATTATATCGGCTTTCACACATTCATGGCGCTGGGCCCGGCACTGAAGATGTCGGCCCTGATGCCAAAGGGCTCAGAAGCATTGCCGGTTTTCAAAGTGCTCTATCGCAACAGCAGCCGCATTCAGGAGTTCGGCGGTCGAGAATCCGAGGTCCTGCATGGCTTGTCAGCTTCCTCACCCGTCAATGATCCCAATGCCGTCGCACTCCATGATGCAATCAAAGCGAAGGATGCGAACGATGCAGAACAAATCCTGTCCGCGTTCGTCTCTGCAGATCCTCGCAGTGCGCTGGATGCTTTGATTCCAGCGGTTCAGGACAATCCGGAAGTCCATCGGACAGTGCTTCCCTATCGAGCCTGGGACATGCAGGAAATTGTCGGAACTCAACACGCTCTCACATTGCTTCGCCAGTCTCTGCGTTACTGCGTTCGCGCCGAACCACAGCGCCGCGCCGAATGGGATGAACATGGCAAGATGCTGGTCAGTCTTCTGGATGAATGCCATTTGAACGGCAAAGAACCCGGCTCGAAAAAGGCCGAGGACGCTTTCGTGCAGCATCTCAGCCAGACGTTTGCGACGGGTACTCCGAGCGACGCAGCGAAGGCGGCGGCAACGGCTCTGGCGGAGGGTTATGAACCGGCGGTCGTTGGGGAGGCCATTTCGCTTGCGGCCAGTTTGCTGGTTCTCCGAGACGGCGGCCGCCTGCCTCAGTGGGAGGATCGACTCAAACCTGCCGGCACAGTCCATGGTGATTCCGTTGGTGTCCATGCCAGCGATGCTGCCAATGCCTGGCGGAATCTGGCCCGTGTCAGCAGCGGTCGTAATGTGTTCGCATGCCTGATTATTGGAGCATGGCAGGTGGCCCGTGATCGATCCTATCCTGGCAACCTGCTGGCAGAAGCATTGCCTGCAAAGCATCATATGGATCGGCTATCCGTGTCCGATGCAGACGGTCTATTGCTGAAACTTGATGAAGCCGTTCAGAATAATCTTCAGGGACATGCCACTGCGGTAGCTCAGCGTTATGGCCAATTGGGCTTACCGGCCGATCGACTGTTCAGTAGTCTGCTTAAATACGCAGTCAGTGAAGATGGTGCGTTGCATGCAGAAAAGTACTTCCACACGGTATGGGACGATTTTCATGCAACGCGTGCATCAGCACGTTGGCAACATCTTGTGTCACTCGCACGCGTCACGGCAAGCGAGTTCGGAAAACCGGCGGCTGGACAGGAAGAGGCTCGATTACTCCTTGGCTTGTCCTGAGACCTTGAGCGTGGCGTGTATTGCTCGGACATCAGACAAACTCTCGTCAGCGCGCTGATGGGTTCACTAGCGTTGACTTGAGCAAATCTCACAGGTGCTGCCCTGCAAATCAACAACTTGCCGCTTCGCTGCACATCAAATTCGAGTTTAGCCCTCAGTTAAAAAGCCAGAACAAGCGATCATGCTCAGCAATCTTTATGGTCGCTTGAGTTGCCCATGGCAACCCCGTCAGAGTGACGGTGAGCTCAGGCAATTCAGCCACAATCTGATAGGTTCCAGAATGCTGGCGTTCAACTCCACCACGACCATTACCAACAGGGCCTTCATAGTCCAGGTATAGCAAACGATGCGGCTCAAGGGCTTCTGCTGCAATTGGTTCACCGGAACACGGCTTTCTGAGTAGCCGCCAGCAGAGAGCATGATCGCCGTTTTCAAGCAGAAAATCCCAATGCCACCAGGGATGATCGTGCAGCAAAATTGTAAAGCGTAGTGTCATGCGGATCAGCCTGTGCGAACGATTGCCGGAATACTAAACCTGAGGTTCCCAGCCCGGTTCATATTCACGCCGCCAAAAGTTCATTGCTGGTTCGTTCTGCAGCACATGCCCGTTCGCTGGATCACATTTCAACGAATCCCCGGTGCGGTGAGCGATGTTGCCCAGGTGACACAACAGGGTTGACTTATGGCCTTCTTCAATTTCCGATCGCAGGCGAGTTGGGTCATTGTTTCGAACGGCGTCCAGGAAGTTCTCGATGTGGGACTTCAGGCTGTCCTTACCATCGACTGAAACCACTTCCTTCGCCTTTTCGTCGAATATCCTGTAACCCCATTCGCTCAGCCGCAATGTGCCCTTGTCACCGTGAAACGTGGTGCCAAAACCGGTGCCGTCGCTTCCGTAACGATTGCAGGACAGGCATTCCCACACGATTTGTTTCTTACCTTCAAATTCGAATGACACCACATGCGTGTCGGCGGTCTGCTGGTCATCATCGAAGCAATAGCGACCGCCAGACGATACGACGCGAACAGGATAGTCTACCTGCAGGCCCCAGCGAGACAGATCAATCGAATGAATTCCGTTGTTCCCCAATTCACCATTGCCATAGTTCCACACCCAGTGCCAATTGTAGTGCAGTCTGTTGGACGTAAATGGTTGTCTGGGAGCCGGTCCTTGCCAGAGTTCATAATCGATGTTTGGCGGAACTTCCAATGGTGTGCCAGTTCCGATAGGTCCCCGATTGGCCGCGTACCAGCTGCGACTGTAGTACACGTCGCCAATCCGTCCATCGTGAATTAACGCCATTGCCTCCATGATCTTTTCGGCGCTGCGACGCTGATTGCCCATTTGTACGCAGCGTTTGTTCTTGCGAGCTGCCTCGATCAGCAATTCACCTTCCCGAGCGTTATGGCTGCAAGGCTTCTCGACATACACGTGTTTGCCGGCAGTGCAGGCGAGAATGCTGGCCGGTGCATGCCAGTGGTTCGGAGCTGCGCAGACCATGACATTCAGTTCCGGATCGTCCAGCATTTTGCGGAAGTCACCAACCGTTTTGACGTCGTAATCGACAGTCTTTGAAAATGATTCTTTAAAAGTGTCGAGGCGTTTGCTGTCGACGTCGCAAAGGTAGCGAACTTCGACGCCAGGGACCCTTGAAAACTGCTCTGCCAAAGCAGAACCTCGACTCACGCCCATGATTCCAACAACGACTTTGTCATCGACCGATTTGGCTGCTGCAGAGGCAGTTTGAGTTATCACATTCGCAGTGACAGTCGCAACGGCAGATGATTTCAAGAATCTTCGGCGACTGGTGTCGTGACCCGTAGATGGCGATTTGATCATGGCGGCGCCTTTGTTTGTGAGGTGTTTCTTTAGTGGCGAATTTGGTGATCGTCCAATTCGATCGCTCGGTAAGAGCGATCCACGAGCTTGCACATTATCCGCTGTTTGCCGCAGAAGCAATTGTTGCACAGCCAGCGGTGTTCATCTATTGGATCGTGTCGATGCAAGTGGATTCAAAAGCAGCAAACGGCAGGAATTGGCGTGTAATCAACGAAAAAAGGGTTCCCGATGAATCGGGAACCCTCTGTTTCTTAATGTGAGCGCTGGGACTTGAACCCAGGACCTACGGATTAAAAGTCCGTTGCTCTACCAACTGAGCTACGCTCACTCACGCCGAATCGGACAGGTGTTGCCTGCCCTTATCGACACGCCAAGTCAGGGAACCTTACCGGG
>JANOZG010000894.1:0-8442 GCA_031429275.1 Planctomycetota bacterium | reverse complement strand
CTTGAATCTGCAAAAATCGCCCCTCGACTGCTGCCCCAGTTAGAAGCCGCAGCACCGGCGTATTTCAACGACATGTAATCCCATGTCAGCCGTTTGCAGGACAGTACAGTCGCGGCAAAGACGCGATAACAAATGCGATTGTTCAGGCCGCCGCTTCATCGCGTCTATCAACACTGCTTTAATCGCAGGTGATACACTCGTCGCACGTTCGCTGGCTCCATCTCCACCCTGTTCGTAGGCGATTGTGATGCCGATGCATGCCGTCCTGCGTCCACTATTTCTTTTGAAACTCCGGCAATGGATAGTGTGGCAGAGGCACCGTCTGAGCCAGCTCAGCCAATTCCTGCAATCTCAGCCATCCCCGCGTCAGCAGGTTTTCACGATCGGCCATGTCGGCCGGATCAAACAACCGCCGGTCAAAGTCGCCTTCGACCGTCACCGGTGGAAAATCCGGATGCGTAATAAACTGTGCAACGACTGGATTACAATTCAGATGGCGTTCGGCTGCCGCGAGTAATTCGTTAGACGAAAGTTCCCCGGTGACGAAGCGGAGATACAAGTCGCTTTCGCGAATCGACTCCACTTCCTCACCACAAACATCGCACAAATATCCCTGGTCGCAGCGTGCCATAATTGTTTTACCTCTTAATCCTACTCTTGATCTTAATCTTAATCCCACGTTGGCAAGCGCAATCGCACTGAAAGAGACTCAGGCAGCAAGTCGATTATGATTACGAGTAAGATTATGATTAAGAAAATCGCAGGGAACGCTCTGTACCAGCGAGCTGAGGCCATATCGCTCGCCGTAATGATTATGTGCCCAAAATCTTCGCACGCAGTTGCGTCAGCAACTGTACCGCGTGACCGATGTCAGCTTTCTGGCGATCACGATCCTGAGGGATTTCTCGTTCGATCGTAAGCGGCCCCGTATATCCGATTTCGTGCAGCGTCCTGAGATATGTTTCCATCCCGACATCGCCGTCACCCAGTGGAACTTCCTGGCCCCAGCCTGTTCCACGAACCTCCGGAGCCGCCCATTTTGCGTCCTTGCAGTGAATACTGCGAACGTACCGCCCAACCTTGTTTAAAGCTGCAATCGGTTCCCCGGTTCCGTACAGAATCATGTTGGCCGGGTCGAAGTTGATGAATAAACTGCTGCGACCAACGTCGCTGATAAAGTGCAAAAGATGGTCGGCAGATTCCTGTCCTGTCTCCAGATTCAACTGCTGACCATTGGCCGCAACGTGGTCCAGCAGATCCTGAGTCGTGGCGATCAGATTTTTGTAATTGGCAGACGCAGTGTCATGCGGCACGAAACCAATATGCAACGCAACTGTGTTGCAGTTGAGCAACTTTGTGAAGTCGCTGATTTCTTTCATCTCCTGCACGCGAGCCGACCGAGTTTCTTCCGGCACGAGGCCGACCGTCCGTGCGGACGTGGCAATATCGGCATAGCTTTCGCCTTCGAAACCACCGAACACCGCCGTCACCGTGATGCCGGCGTCGGCGCATTTCTTCAGGAACGCTGCTGCTGCATCGGCGTTGCGAGTTTCCGCGTGAGGCGCGTGCAATTGAATCGTAGGAACTTTCAGTTCGCGAACAACATCCAGATGAACACCCAGTCCCGCATCAATGGATGCGAACACGCCGATGGGCCATTTGGCCATTTGTGTCTCCTGTTTCTTTAAAGTGAAGTAAAGACGTTCAAGGTGAAGAATTGCCGCATGTTTGCACTCAAGGCTGATGAACGCAACCATCCGACCCACCCACACCTGCAACTACGATCGTACTGAGTAGATCAATTACACCGAAATAGCCGAATGTTCGGTTTTGTTGCCGTTTCGCCCGCTTCAGGGCTCCGTATTCGCAACAGCCTGCCCTGTATGGATTGCGACATTGTAAATCCAGTGAGTAATACCGTAAGAACGTTGTCCAAAATTGCAAGCACAATTCTTCGAGCTAGTATTCTGCACATCGTAACAATTCATGTTCTTCCACGCGGCTTGCCTACTGGCTGTCGAGATTCTCGAATGAATTCTGCTCTGACAACATCCCTAAAATCCGCTCCTCCGGAAACGCGTTCGGCCGATGCAGTCATTGAGAACAAACCGCGATGCGTATTGCTTGCTGGAAGTGCTCGTGGAGGAACATCATGGGCGTTGAAGGTGCTTGATTCGCATCCTGCGGTCCATGGCAGCCACGAACCATTCTATCAGCTCGACACGAACAAAGAACTGAGCAGCCGTTATGACAGGATCAAGTCTGACAGGGGCACGAAAGAAGATATTGCGTTGTTGATGCAACAATTGGCCGAGGCTTGCATCGAAACTCACAAGCCGCCTTTCTTTCGCAAGAATTTTCTAAACACACCGGCGTGGATTAGGTCTGCCCTTTGGATGAGCGCGAAAGCATGTCCGCCGCTGAAATCGACGTTTAATTATCTGTCAACCGGAGTTCTGAATGGTCAACACTGTATCGTCATCAAGAACCGACCATTCCCGATGCTTGATCGCATTCTGGAAACAATCCACGCCGACGCACTCGTTCTGCTTCGACATCCTTGCGGCGTCGTGAGTTCGTGGCTGCGTGGAATTCGGATGGGGGTGATGCAGGGAAGCAGTGCCGACCCCGAAAAAGTCTGGACTCGCTATCAGAATTATCTGGTTCCGATGGGCTTCTGTGAGGCGGATCTGCAGCGAATGTCATCTGCCGGAATTCTTGCTCTGAACTGGCTTGTCGACAAGACATTGTTCACTCAGTATCAACGTTCGCCGAACATGAAAACATTCACGATGGTCTATTGTGATCTTGTCCGAAATCCGCTGGAGGAATGGAGTAAGGTCTTCGAATGGCTACATCTGCCGTTTGATTCTTCCGTCGAAGCCTTTCTGATGCAGTCGTCAAATCCAGCATTCGATATTCGAAGACTTCTGGGTAAAAAATACAGCTATTTTTCTGTCCAGCGAAGCGAAAAATCGCCAGCGGAGTCATGGCGAAAAGACATGACTCTGGATGAAATCAAAGAAGTCATGTCGATCGTCACGCCGCATTTTCCGGTTGAACAGTATTGGCCCGATTCGTTGTTCTAGAAAAACCTATTGGGAGTTATCACCATGGTCGCAGTCAAACCCATTTTCAGTTCGCTCGCATCGATTCTGAATGGCCCTGATCATCGCCAAAAAGCCAGCATGGCTCTTTCCAGAATCATGACACAGCTGGACGTACGCGATCTTCCGTATGAACAAGGCGTCGATAAAAATCGACGCCATAATGAAACCCGACACGTTTCTATTGGCGTCTGGCTGATTCCCGTGGAGGACGATCAGAGTACATCTGGCGTTGAGACATCAAATGCTGTGCCCGCCGTAACTTGTGACATGCGAAGGCAGGGCATTGGCGTGCTTGTGCCGGCCAACATTCAGGTTCGACGATTCATCGTCGCAGTGGCAGACCAGGACAATGTGTGGCGGTACTTTTTGACCCATGTGCGACACGTGTCGTCTCAACCAGGCGGCTGGCACCAGCTGGGACTTGATGTTGAAAAAAACATCGACCTTGAATCACTTCAGCTGCTGCACTTTCGCAATCGCGTGAATTCGTTTGCGAGCGAGTGAGTTCTATAATTCGCGAGATCAAAATTGAGGCGAGCAGAACATCTGGCGAGTGATTCAATCTGGACTTTCATTCAATCACATCAAACATTCGCGAAACAAGCTCTTCGGCTGGCGGCCTGGTCATCAGCGTGACGATCACACCGAGCACGATTGATGTGACTAATCCCCAAATCAGCGGATCAAAACCCCACAGAAAAATCGGCCGAAACGACGTGGGAGCGCTGGCTTGCGCCTGTATCAACTGCTGAGCGATACCGACCGTGTACAGCACGAGCACCGTGATTGCTCCGCTGAGCATACTTGTCAGAACGCCGCTTGAGTTTGCACGTCGCCAATAACACGCCATGACCGCGGGCACTAAAAATGTGGCCGCCGCGCCGGAAGTGCTGAAGACAATAAATGCCTGCAGGAACTGCACGGGGTTCCAGTTGATCGCAACCGACATCGCTCCCGCGAAGATCATCGTGCACCATGCCATGATTCGCAGATGACTGCGATCCGCATGCGGGTTGACGAAACGCTGATAGATATCTCGAACCACTGCTGACGACAGTACCACCAGATACGAACTCACCGTCGCCATTACCGCACCAAACGGCGCGGCCAGTATGAGCCCGGCAACGAATGAACTTGCCGGCCATTGGCTTGTTGTCATTAATGCCAGACGCGGAATAATCTCGTCCGTATGTTCCAGGTTCGGAATCAATGCTCGACCGCAGATGCAGATGACAATCAACGGCATGTAAATGCCCATATTGTAAAGACTCAACAGGTAAATCGATTTGCGAATCACAGCGGTGTCCTGACTGGCCATCAGTCGCACCAGCCCGGCAGGCGTTCCGACGCCGCCCCAAACCCAGACGATAAAAAATGAAATCGCCAGAGACAACGGCAGGAAATCCGGCGCGCCCTCGACGCTGTTGTAGCCCGGTCCAGTCACATAACCTGGACCTGTGTTTTTCAACGACGTGAGTGTCGCGTTTTCGAGTCCTCCTGCTGCGGTCAACGAAGCGTACAGCAGAATCATGACGCCGACGAACATCAACAGACTTTGGAAAAGATCTGTCCAGACGGCCCCGAGGAAGCCGCCGATGAGCGTGTATCCAACGACTGTGATGGTGAAAATGAGCAGTCCAATGTGATAACGAGTCAGCGTAATCGGGAACCCAGGCAGGTTCACTGTATAAGTGGTCGCAGCTGCCGGTGTCACGTCTTCTGCTATTGCGATATCGGTCGTGTCCGGCCATGCTAGCTGCATCACGATCGCTCCCGCTTTAAACTGCGCGAACATCAGAAACGACATATACAACAGCAGGAATATGGTGCATGTGAAGCCCACTGCAGGGCTGTTGAAACGAGTTCGAAAAAGATCCGGAACTGTGACAGCTCCAGTACGGCGACTGAGATGGGCCAGACGTTTACCGATGATGCCGAAGCCCGTAATCGGAACCACCATATAGCTGGCAATCCACAGACCAACGATCCAGCCATGTTTGTAGACCAGCGACGGAAATCCCATAAATGTCCCGCCGCTTTGCACGGTCGCAGTTAACGCCAGAGCCCAGGCTCCTAATCCACGGTTTCCCAGAAAAAAGCCTTTCATGAATCCGCCGCCCGAGGTCGCTCGGTTGGCCAGAATGCCAATCCAGACCGAACCAAGAATAAACAGCAGCAGCATGAAGCTCGTACCGTAACCCGCGCGCGGCGCAGGGGAATCGGCTGCGAAAATTGTGAACCAGTCCGCCGAAAAAATGGTCAGGGATCGCAGTGTTGCATCCAGCATGGTTCAGCCTCCCAGTCCAAGGTCATCAGTATTCTCAACGTCTTCGCCAAGAGCACCGTCGCGGAAAAGCAACGCGCTGAAAAGGCATGAGACCACCGTGCAAGTACACCAGGGGATGACAATCCCCCAGAAGACCCAGTCGGGAAATCCGAAAACGAACTTCAAGTCTTTCACCGGGCGGTTGTAGCCCATGGAATAGCAGACCGAAATTGTCCAGGTCATTGCTGTCAGCCAGATACCGATGACAACAATCGCTTCTCGGAAGGAGGAACTGACGACCGGGTCCTGTTGGCGTGTCATAGGCTGCAACCAGATTGAAAGGGACAAAACGGCGGGAAACGGCGGGGTCGCGAATCGTAACCAAATTTGACGGATATCGGAGAGACGCAGCAACTCTTTTCCACAGATTCCGTGAACGTTGATGTGGATTGCGTGTCCATGCACCACCGAGGCGAGTGGCAGAAAGAAAATAACCGGTTGAGCCAAAGGCTCAACTCAATCGGGCCGGTGAGTTTGTTCTTACTGCTCGCCTTACAACGGCAACTCGCCTGTGCTAATATCTTTGCCGATGCTACGAACTCAATTTACAAGTAGCCGTAAGACTTCCGAACAATCGAATTTTTCACAGGACGATTGAACTTGGGTGATCCGAAACGAGATTCGCTGAATGTCGCCAGCCAGCGTGCAATTTTGGTGGGAGTGTTCCATCCTGATGATGCGTTTGCCAGAACCGGCGCGCTGGACGAACTTAAGGGCCTGGTCAAAACAGCCGGCGTCGAAGTCGTTGGAGAAATGACACAGATGCGCGAAACGCCGCATCCTTCGGTCTGCATCGGCCGTGGCAAGCTGGAAGAATTGAAAGAGATGGTTCTGGCGACGGACGCACAGGTCATCATCTTTGACAACAATCTCTCACCTTCACAGGGCCGCGCGCTCGAACAATCGCTCGAAAAGCCCATCATGGATCGCAGCGAGGTGATTCTTGATATTTTTGCAACGCACGCACGCACGCATGAAGCCATGTTGCAGGTTGAGCTCGCTCAGTTGATGTACTTCCGCACGCGACTGAAACGCATGTGGACCCATCTTGAACGTGTTGGCGGTGGGGGCACTGGCGGATTGGGGGCCGGTCGCGGTCCGGGTGAAAAGCAGTTGGAAACCGACCGCCGTTTGATCGACAAACGCATTTCGGAATTGAAAAGCAAACTTCGCGACGTCGAAACGCGCAGAGCACGCACCGTTGGACTGCGCCGCGAGCAGCCGACTGTTTCGATCGTGGGCTACACGAATGCTGGCAAGAGCACATTGATGCGAGCGCTCACGGGCGCGGATGTACTGATCGAAGATAAACTTTTCGCAACGCTGGACACGCGAACTCGCCGGTGGAAGCTGCCGAATTTTGGTGATGTTCTGCTCAGCGACACCGTTGGGTTCGTACGCAATCTGCCGCATCATCTTGTGGCTTCCTTCCGATCGACTCTGGAAGAAGCTCGGCATGCAGATTTGTTGCTGCATGTCGTCGATGCCAGCAGTCCGGAAGCCGAGCGTCAGATTCAAACCGTGTATCAGGTGCTTGGGGAAATCGGCATTGAGGTAAAAAATGTTCTGCTCGTCTTGAACAAAGTTGATCGAGTTGAAGACCAATCGATGGTTGACGTCCTGCGTCGCCACTATGACGATACCGTGACGATCAGTGCGGCAACTCGGATGGGGCTTGATCGCCTGGCCGAAGTTGTTGGTGAACGACTCTCGGGTGGTTTTGCCGAAATGGAAATCGAAGCGAGCGTCGGGAATGGTCGCTTACTGGCATGGCTAACTCAACATGCCGAAGAACTCAGCCGCACTTATACGGACGACACCTCAACACGCGTCCGCATCGTCTGCCGCATGCCACGTCAAGCCATTGGCGGGATCCCTCGCGAAGATGTCAAGGTCATTGAACATGACGCCGCTACAGCGGGAAAGAGTTGACAGCTGGAACATACGAAACATCTCATGACAAATTGACGATTGAAAGCGGAATTTGCTATTCCTTGATTTGTCAATTTTTTCCGCCCCAGTTCGTTCCGTGTGACGTGCGTCATCGACGCTGCGGTTCCCACTATTCAAATCAAGGTTGGTGCCAGTACAATCGATTGAGCGGCCGGTTTTCAGACTTCAATTCGAGGGCGTTGACCATGACAATTCGAACGTGGACTTTAAGTACATGTGTGTTGATTCTCGTTGCATGGCAAGCGCAAAGGACGAGTACGGGACAGGAGCGAAGCGCATTGCCCAGCAGCCCGCCTGCGGTTAATCCGATTGATCCGGCGGCGTTGAATGCAGCACCAGCATTTGGCGATTCGGGCCCTGTTTCGAAGCTGCCGAATGTGTCGGCGCAGGAATCATCTGACACAGCGAGCACAACATGGATCCCGAAGTTGCGAGTTGTACTTGTGACATCGATGAGTGATAAGGCCGTTGCACTCGTCCACCGATTAGAAACGATTGAGGATCGAGGTGTATTTCCCTCCGACGTGTCGAGACCAGCGGTACAGAAAACAACTCGCACCATTGATGTGCCTTCACGGAGTTCCGTTATTCTGACTTGTGATGACGTCAGCGTAGAGGTGATTTCATCAGAGAACGACAAGTTGACTTATAGTTTTTCATGCAAAGGCAAGGCTGTTTTGTCGATGAATGGCTGCACTGTGTCAGGAGATTCTATTTCTGCCAGCGAGGGCACGTTGACCATCACGAACGCGGTCGTCAAAAGTGATCAGGCAACGATGTCGAGTGAAAAGATGATTTTGCGATTGCCGATTCTGGCGGTAGAGGTTGGTGCTGCGAACGCCCACGATTTTCTTAAGCCAACCGCTGATCCGATCGGGGCTGGCGACCGATTTGAAAGTCCTCGTTCTTTTGGTAAGCCAGATCGGCCCTCTGACCGAAACTCTGCCCCTGCAGAAGCGAAGCCAGATTCCGTGCCGGATCTGTTTCCAGCAGACGTGTGATCGAGCATATGAGCCAGCAATGGAATTGAATGTCGTTCTGTGGCGACATCCC
>JANOZG010000893.1:0-10373 GCA_031429275.1 Planctomycetota bacterium | reverse complement strand
CAGTCGCATCGCGGGGTTCATCGTGCTGATAGTCGTCGTACTGCAGATTGAATGGCCCAAGCGTCACACGACCGGATTGGACTCGCCCGTGGAAGACGTTGACATTGCCCAGAAAATCCATCACGAATGACGTAGCGGGTTTATCGAAGACGGCCTGTGGCGTGCCGATCTGTTCGATCTTCCCATGATTCATTACGACGACCTGATCGGCCATTTCGAAAGCTTCTTCCTGATCGTGTGTGACAAAAACCGTTGTCACATGCATTTCCTCATGCAATTTGCGGAGCCATGTCCTCAGTTCCTGTCGAACCTTCGCGTCCAGAGCACCGAAGGGTTCATCGAGCAGTAGCATTTTCGGGCGAACGGCCAGCGCGCGAGCCAGCGCAACGCGCTGTCGCTGACCGCCAGACAGTTCAGTGGGAAACCGATTTCCAAGGCCATCCAGACGAACCATTTTCAGAAGTTCGCTCACACTGTGTCGCACTTCGTCGTCGGACACTTTACGAACTCGCAGTCCAAACGCGACGTTCTCAAACACGGTCATATGACGAAATAGAGCATAATGCTGAAAAACGAAACCAACGCCCCGATCTCTGGCGGAAGTTTCAGTGACATCTTCATCCTGAAACAACACAGAACCAGCGTCGGCTGATTCCAGTCCGGCGACGATCCGCAGCAGTGTTGTCTTGCCTGAGCCCGATGGTCCAAGCAATGCCGTCAAACTGCCTGACGGCACTTCGAGTGTTACGTTGTCCAGAGCCTGAAACGAGCCGAAGCGACGTGACACTTTTTGAATGCTGATACTCATGGTTTGATTTCCTGTTCTGAAGTCATCGATTGGATCTGATATTCCGCCCAGCGTTCGAGCACTATTCGTGCTCCCAGAGTCGCCAGCGCCATGAGCGTCAGGACGGAAGCGACGGCGAATGAACCGTGGTTGTTGTATTCCTGAAACAGCTTCTCGACTCGCAATGGCATCGTGTCGGTTTCGCCACTGATACCACCCGACACCACTTTGACAGCACCAAATTCACCGATGGCCCGTGCGTGACACTGAATGATGCCAAACAGCAAACCCCACTTAATGTTCGGCAGTGTCACTCGCCAAAACATCTGCCACGGACTGGCTCCGAGACTGATCGCGGCGAGTTCTTCATCGCTTCCCAATGCCTGCATGAGTGGAATCAGTTCGCGGGCGACGAAGGGCAGAGTGACAAACGTCGTCGCAAGCACGAGTCCCGGCCATGCGAAGATGATGCGGATATTCCATTCCCGCAGCGCTGGCCCAAAGTAGCCCTGCATTCCGAACAGCAGAACAAACATCAGACCCGCAACGACAGGCGAAACTGCAAACGGCAGATCGAGTAACGTCATGAGCAGCGTTCGGCCGGGAAACCGGAATTTCGTGATTGTCCACGCTGCCGCCAGACCAAAGAAAGTATTGAGTACCACGGTCAGCGGCGCGACGGTGAGAGTCAGGAAGACGGAATGTCGCGTGTCCGGATCATCGAACAGTTGCGACCACCACGCACGCGGTCCATCGGCAAATGCCTGAACGAAGACGTAGACAAGCGGCACGATGATTAGCACCGTGGCCGTCAGGCATGCCATTAAGATCAGGATTATGCGCAGCCACAGCGGCTCATTGGCAACCATGCGCCCGGCGCGTTTGGTTTGACGCGAACTAAGATGCATGAGCACGACTCCTTGAATCCAGCCAGCTCACAAGTCCGAGCGTCAACATTGACCCGGCGAGCAGAACAGTCGCAATCGCAGTTGCCTCGGCGTAGGCAAATTCTTCGAGCTTCTGCACAATCAGCACGGGAGCGATTTCGGTTCGAAACGGCATGTTGCCCGAAACAAAAACCACCGATCCGTACTCACCCAGACCTCGCGCGAACGCTAACGCGAATCCAGTTGACAGCGCGGGATAAAGTGTGGGCAGGATGACTCGCTTGAACGTCTGCCAGCGGGTCGCCCCCAAAGATGCAGCAGCCTCTTCCATTTCCGCTTCCAGACTGCTGAGCAATGGCTGAACGGTGCGAACTACGAATGGAAGCCCAAGAAACACAAGGACGAGCACAACAGCAGTTCGCGTGTACGCTCCTTCAAAGCCCAGTGGAACCAGAAATTGCCCCAGCCATCCGTTCTTCACGTACAAACTGGAGTAGATCAGTCCGGCCACCGCCGTCGGCAATGCAAACGGAAGATCGATAACGGCGTCCATCAGTCGCCGGCCGGGAAACTCGTACCTCACAAGAACCCATGCTAGCAACACCCCGAGCAAAACGTCCAGGACCGCCGCAACCGCCGATGCTCCAAACGTCAGCATGTAAGCCGAACGGGCTCGCGGCGACCAGACAGCGGCAACAAACTGCGATGCATCCAGCGAACACGTTTTGAGGACGCAGGCTCCCATGGGAATGATGAGCAGCACTGCCAGATAAATCGAAGTGATCGAGAGCCCGGCCGCGAATCCCGGCAAGGGATTGGATGGTCGGCCATTCTTCTTGAGTGACATTTTGTTTCCTGTCCAGTGCTCATCCGTTTTCGCCAGATGAGCGACTCGCGCCTGTTGCTATGCCGAAGGACGAACTTCGTCGATTAGAACGAGTACAATTATTCGCTCTTTGTGAGTCGATGCTTTTCAAGTCGGTCGATCTGCACGACCACACCATCCTGAACGATGATCGCGACTTGTCCGAATATCAGACCTCGCATGGCTTCGCTGATCTGAGCCAGAATTGCGATGCTCGGGCCATCATCGGCACGAGAATTTTCATTGCCGGAAGCGGCCCATGAAGGTTGACCTGACATGTGCGTGATCCTGTCTCACGTAGAACATTCATGAAATAAGGGCGAACGGCAGTTCACAGTTCCTGCCGTTCGCCGTCTACAACATCAGAATTGGCTATCGCTGATCTTTTCCGCCTGATCGCGAGTAATCAGGCCCGCGAAGATGCTGATTTCCACTGCTTCATCAATAAAGCGAACGGAACCGTCGCCAAGCAGGACATTGATGCCCGAATTATGGAACCCGAAGGGCTGACTTGTTCCTTCGGTGCCGTAGTACTGGTGCGGATACGTCGAGGCTGGAGTCGTGTCGCCTCCAACATCGTCGCCGTTGGTCGCATTGATTGATGCGACAGCAACAACAACACATGGCAGAGCTCCTTTTCAGAATTTGGGATCGCATCACAAATTTGTAGATGCGATTTCCAGAAGGCATAACACGATTTGCTTCACTAAAAGCTCAGGACAATGGGCTCCCTTGAATCGGTGTTGGGATTCGCATTCACAATGAGTCTCATCGGGGATGTTTCGGGAGTCTCATAGACCAGCGGAAGAACGTTCGGTCCTGGTTGAAGCTCACCGTCGATTTCAACTGTGCGATTCCATATCGCCGTGACAACATACTCGCCGGGAAGCAATCCATCGGCAGGTTCAAATGTTGTCCAACAAACCACTCCGTTGTCATCCACACGCCCCTGAGACCGCACATGCGTATCAGGGTTGGCGATACTCAATGGATAAAGTGCCAGGAACGCTCCGTTTGCGATCTGTCCATCGGCATTGACCGCCACCGGGACACTTTTCAGTCCGCGATCGACGGGCTGGTTCATGACATGGAACACCACGCAGAGCATCACAAGTACTGCTGTCGCAGAGATCTGTAAGGCCCAATTGAGCACTCGCGTTTTTAGTGAGACACGGGTGAAACTTGTTCGAGCGGGAACAAACCCAAGTCTGTCGCGAATGACAAGATCCGGTCGAACCCGTCGCAGCACACTCGTGACGACAAGTCTTTGGTATTGCGTTTGAACTGCGCCGTGGACGAAGACGGTTCCTTTGTTGACTCGAATAACAACTCGCCCGGTCAGTGTTTCTCTCAACTCGGCAATTCTTGCGTGCACTTGGCGAGCAATTTGTTCATCACTGACAACATCAGGTACGAGCGACGGGCTCGAAAGTGGCGTCTCAGCAATTGTTGGTGGTTCCGGCAGCCGGATTGGAAGTCGTGAAAATGAAGCGGAGCGTTCTTGTTTCACACGATGCGCTTCATTTCGTGAGCGGGCAGGAGTCTTCATAATTCATCGACCTCCATCATAGATCTTGTCGAATTCACCGCCGTCTGCGAAGAACCGACCTTGAGCGTCGTCCCAGCCTTTGCTGATCTCATCAATTCGAAAGAGTCGCAGATCAGGGAACAAAGCTCGGTGTTCTGCAAGTACCGTCGTATCGAAAGGACGGTAGTAATGCCTGGCAATGATCTCCTGCCCGGCGGGCGTGTAGAGAAACTCGAGGTACTTCTGTGCCGCAGCACGAGTGCCGCGTCGATCGACATTTTCGTCAACCAGAGCCACGTGAGGTTCTGCCAGGATACTCAGCGATGGGTAGACAACCTCAAGGTCTCCTTTCGCCTCGGCGATCTCCAGGTGAGCTTCATTCTCCCATGTCAGATGCACGTCACCGATGCCCTTCTGAGCAAACGTTGTTGTTGCGCCACGAGCACCCGTATCGAGCACGGGCACTTGTTTGTAGAGCTTCGTTACGAACGCGCGAGCGTCGTCTTCTGTGCCTCCATTGAGTACAACGCTTCCCCACGCGGCAAGAAAAGCAAGCTTTCCATTTCCCGACGTTTTTGGATTGGGAGTGATAATCTGCAGGTCCGGTCGCACAAGATCGGACCAATCGTGAATGGCTTTCGGATTGCCCTTTCGGACGACAAACACAATCGTGGATGTGTACGGCAGACTGCGATTTCGAAACTTGCCCTCCCAGCCGTCCTTGATCAGCCCTTTACGATGCAGCTGCTCAGTGTCTCCCCAGAGAGCGAGTGAGACGACGTCCGCTTCAAGACCATCAATGACAGCACGAGCCTGACTTCCGGACGCACCATGCGACTGCTTCACCGTGACAATGCTTCCGGTTTGTTCCTTTGAAATGCCCTCGAACGCTTTGTTCAAGTCCTTCCAAAGCTCGCGAGTCGGGTCGTAGGAAACATTCAACAACTGAATTGCTCGACGGTCAGAGTCAGTCGTGGAATCTGACGTTGTGGAAAGTTCCCTGCTCCGCGATGGCTCGCCTCCACAGCCGGTTAACAACACACAAGTGATAGCCAATAAGAGACCTGCACGACGTATTCGATACACTTTGAAAACTCCTGAATAATATATACACGACTTAATTGGTAGTATATTTGACCAAAAAAACGGGCCGACCATTAAATGCCGTCACCGTACATCATTTCTCTTGAAAACACTTCATCCTGTCGCACGACAACACCAGCAAACACGCTGGCCAAAGTGGCTCCGTCCATTAATTTGACGACGTAGTTTCGAATGTCGAGCATTACACGGCGAAAACGGCATGAGCCCTCTTGACTGCAGGCTTCGTAGTGACTGGTTGAAACACAGGCAATTGGAGCGAGGATGCCATCAAAATGTCGTACAACTTCGCCCATGCTGATTTGATCCGGATTTTTGGCAAGTCGAAAGCCACCAACTCGACCTGGAATACTCTCAACCCACCCCTGCTGCTTCATGTCGAGCATAATCTGCTCAAGAAACCGCCGGGGAATATCATTCTTCTCTGCCAACTCTCGGATCGATATCGGTCCACGTCCTCGACATCCAACGAGCGTGAACAAAGCTCTTAGAGCATAGTCAGACTTCTTAGACAGTTTCATCGACATGTTTCCGATCGAAGAATTAATATACCACCAACTAAGTCGTGTTTTATTTAACATGCGGATATGTGTCAAGTGTGTTCTTGCAAAAAATTCAAAAATCTTGACCACTCAAACCCAGCGCACATAACCCAGACTGGCTGATTTCGAACGAGGTGTCATTCGCTGACATCAGTTTTCGCCAAATTTTGACCTTCAGCTGCAAGAAAGGTGAGTCCTGCGATCGCGGGACGCGGCGGTTCAGGTGTTCCTTCCGGGAGCGTGACAGGAGCACAGCTTGCCGCACATTCCGAGCACAGATCTTCGACGACCCACTTATACGACGGTACGGTCTTCGTGACGGTCTTCTTCATCAGTTTTCGTTTGGTGTGGATCTCCTGACCGCAGCCAGGAATCCATGAAGTCCACACGATGCGTTTGGGTTTTGAGCAGACCTTGTCACCAGGTACTGGGCTGCCAACCATGTCGCACTGTTTGCAGTCTGGCGTGCTGGGTCCTGGCATGCAAAAATCTTCGCATTCCATGCCCCAGATGGTCGTGGTGATTTTGCGATCGACCTGGACAAGTCGACAGACTTTACGGCAAAGATTCGCATTCCACCCGCAGCGATGACAGCCCCCATGTCCGGCCAATGTTGTTTCAGGAAAGGCCGCATAAGCGCCGATGCCAATCAGCGAACGCAGCATGATTCGACGTGTTTGTGTTTGCATAGTCGTTGCCCCTGTCACGTTCATCTGAGATTTGAAATCTCAAATCGTTTTACCAATTCACATCAAACCGCATCGCCAACAGGTCAGACTGCGTCGAACCATAGATCGTCTGAGATGTTGTCACCGGATGAATCCAGTCGAACATGACTCGCGTGCGATCATTTAGATACCAATTGAACCCAGTGGTGAGGTCGTTGTACTGGCCTTTGTTAACCTGATCGAGATTGAGATTCGAATACCGTGTCTTCAGTTCCCACGCACCTGGGCTGATTGCTCCGGGTACAACAAAGAAGTTGGACGTCGGGACATTGCGACCGAACTGAGCACCATGCTGTCCGAACTGCTGGTACATGCGATTTTCTCCTGTCAGGAAGTAGCTCAGATGCGCATAACCTCCGGTGGCAGTCTGTGAACCAGCGGAAATCATATTCACACTGGAGGCAAACCATTCGCTTTGCAGAGTCAAGGGCCCCATCACTGCGGCGAACTCCAGATTTCCAGTCGTATAGGAAGTGGCATCCAGCGTGCCACTATCGATCAATCGCGGACCTTCGCGGATTTGCGGTCGGGCACGAAAGCTGACTTTGTTGTCCTGATCATCGGTGTGCAGGACACCGATCCCCGTGTGAATCAGATAGCGTCCGTTGGAGGGCTCATCATAAAACGGCGTCCATGTAAGGCGACCTGAAACACGATAGCCCTGATTGTCGTCGATACGTTCCTTTAATCCTTCGCTGATACTGTCGAAGAAAACTCCGGTCGCCCAGGTGACCCTTTGGTCGTCAGTGCAGTTGTACAACGCGATACCCACTTCACGATCGGCCGCGAAGATGCCCTGTGACGGGATCGATCGCTCCATGAAAATGTTGTTCGTGTCGTTTGTGACCTGTTCAAGGCTGAACGGCACGAAGAAATTTCCGATGCGAATTCGACCCAGTCCGGGGATTTCATTCATCGAGAAATAGGCGTCTTTGACATCAGGCGAAGTCACCGTTCCTGGAGCACTGGTTCCCACTGTCTCGGGTTCGAGCGTCATCTGCAGGCGAAAGTCCAGTTGCCCATAGCCCGTTCCGTCGGCGACCAGTCGCAATCGCCGGAACTCGAAATAGTCCTCGGTTCCCGGGATGGCAGAATCAGCATTCGCCCAGTTGATATAGTCCATCTGCACATGGCCGCCCAGTTTGACGGTCCAATTGTCCGACGACATATCCTGCCAGCCCTCGGCTTTTTTAAGTTCGTCGACCTTCTTTTGATTGTCGGATTCTTCGCGCTTCTTTTCGGCAGCTTCCAACTGATCGATGCGCTTCTGCAACCGGCTGAGTTCCGAATCAAAAGACTTGATTTCAGATCCCGCAGACTGCTCCTCAGTCGATCCTGCGTTGTCCGGCGATTCGGGGTCGTCCGCGAGCAACCTGACTGCCGTTAACCCCTGCGCCTCATTCACTTCGTTGGCGAATTGAGAGTCGTCGGATGCAATCAACCAGGCTAGCGGACCGGCAAAAACTGCCGTTGGCAGAGCTGGCGAGCGGTCACCCTCATCATCCCCAACTGCGACGCCCAACGTCGAAAGGAGGATCAAAATCACTGCCGTGCAATGACGTACGGGGAATTCCGGGCTGGACGTTAGCATGTGACCTTCGCCTTCCATGGCAATCGGGCAGAGACCTGATTTCGTGGGCAACGCATTCGTCACCACGTTAAATCCAGCCTCCGGATGTCCGGTCAGCGGAAGAGACGCCATGGCTTCCGAGACTACCGAAACCCACGTGTCTAACCTTATCGGCAAAAGTGGTTTTACCGATGCAACAGGATATCTCAAAACACAGTTTCTCAAGCCGATGTCGAAGTCAATGAGATTCGCCCCGGCAATGTTCGCCGGAGTTTCGAATCTCAATTCGCATCCAGAATTCAGCGACAGCAGGCACGACCAACCTTAACAAGTCTGTCCAGCCGACTCGTGGAACAGGTCAGTCGAATTAAGATCTTGCCGTTCAATTGACAATGTGGGTTGTCGCGATAAGTTCAATCTTAATGATTTTGACGTGCCCAAGGCTCGCGCGACTGGCAATATCGACTGAAATTAACACAAAGCGGCAGTACTGAGCATGCCTGGATTGTTAAGACGGCCACAATTTTAAAAACCGCCCTTAACGTTAAGACCGATGAGAACCTCATCCCAAGTTTGTATCGTTTGATGAATGTGCACGCGTGGAGCCTTACAAGTGTTGGAATCGGGACTCGGGATGATGCTTTGTCAGTCAACCCTTGAAGAATCGGGTGGCTAGGGCTGGACTGAGCGCAGCGAAAGAAGCCCCATGGTTTCGGGCTAGCGCCCTCCAAGCCCCGGCCATCCATCAATCCATTGCTGACAGAGCACTAGAGTCCGAATCGAGCCTCATCCGACTATTTCTGGAATCGAATCATTAAAACCAACAAGGCACCCGTTATGTTCCGTCAATCTGTTAGTGCGCTTACGATGCTGCTGACATTCACGGGATCGATTCCAATCCATGCTCAAACTGCGGAATCATCATCCGGTGATCGCTTCGCGGACAGCCTGCAGGCACTTCAGCAACGGATGGAAGTTCTGGAAACCCAGAACGCCAGACTGGAATCCGAACTGAAGGCGCAACGACAATCAAACATCATAGATGAATCTGAGCTTGCTGAACCTCAGCATTCGGTCTTTCCCATGGACGCAGAAGATGCGCCAAATTCCCTTGAGGATCTGCTGGAAGCCACAGAGAAGACAGATGATCGCCTGAGCAAGATCGAAGAAGGCATCAAAAAAGACGCAGAGGCTGCCAAGAAGAAGAAAGAGGAAGACGCCAAGAAGGAAAAGAAATGGTTCGAAAAATATACGATTCGGGGCTACGCCCAGTTCCGTGTGAACGATGTTTTCGATAACGACGGTCCAGCCAAGTCGCATCTTGTTGGAGACAGTTCGGTCGGAGAGAATCAGAGTTTCCTGATACGCCGGGCCCGACTAATCTTGTCCGGCGACGTATCGGAACACCTTGCTCTTTACTTTCAACCGGACTTTGCGTCCAGCATTCCGGGCAGTCCCGACGCGAATCAATTCGCTCAAATTCGCGACCTTTACGCGGACGTGTATCTGGACGACGAAAAGGAATTCAGATTCCGAGTTGGACAATCCAAGGTGCCTTACGGCTGGGAAAATTTGCAGTCCAGTTCCAATCGACTTCCGTTGGACCGCAGCGACTCACTGAATAGTGCCGTGCGAAACGAACGCGACCTTGGAATTTTCTGCTACTGGACTCCGGTCGAAGTGCAGGACACTTTCAAATACATCATGGATGAAGGTCTCAAGGGATCAGGCAACTACGGGCTCGCAGGATTTGGTGTCTACAACGGCCAGGGCGGTTCGTTTCGGGAGCAAAATGACGATCTGCATGTCGTGGCTCGCGTCGCCTATCCATTCTGGGTGAACGACTGCCAGTTAGCGGAAGTCGGAATGCAGGGATACGCAGGAAAATACACCGTCCTGACCAGCTCGATCAGTCCGCTTGGCGTCGGAGGCACAACGGCTCCCAGCAGCAATCCCGGCGGAATCAAAGATGAACGACTTGCCTGGACGTTCGTCTATTATCCACAGCCAATCGGATTTCAGTCAGAATGGACAGTCGGACGCGGTCCATCACTGAACGATGCTCAGACTGCGGTTGGCGAAGCGCCCCTCTATGGCGGCTACGCGATGGCGATGTATCGTCAGAAACTTGAAAAAGGTGAACTGATTCCATTTGCTCGCTGGAACTACTATCAAGGCGGATACAAAACAGAACGAAATGCTCCAGACGCGCAGATTGAAGAATTGGAGTTTGGGACCGAATGGCAGTTCTCAAAGTCTCTCGAACTCGTCGCCATGTATACGATCACTGACCGAACCAATACACAGGCCATCGGCACGGCGGGCAAGCGGTCGTACGAACAGTTTGACGGACAGCTGTTACGAT
>JANOZG010000892.1:0-3064 GCA_031429275.1 Planctomycetota bacterium | reverse complement strand
CAAGCCCGCTTGCATGATCATCGAAGGGTCTGGAATCCGTTGCTGTGCAAGCCTGCGAATGTGAGAACAGAATCAGGTTATCGATATTGTTATAGGTCGCGCCTCCGACAATTGCGCTGTCGATGCGACCTGCCTTAATCGACAGCATCGCCTGTGCCAGTGCGACAAGCGATGATGCACATGCAGCATCGATCACAGCGCGCGGGCCGGTCAGACCGAGGATTCTCGCAGACAACGATGCTGCCTGATACGCATGGAAGCTTGGCAGAGCGCCAGGTTGACGTGAAGGGCGGTCGCGTCGAATTGCTGCTGAGACTTCGGTGATGATTTCGTGGCGGACATTCGGGGGAAGCTGGCGAAACGATTCGATGTCATCGACAAACGAAAGCGCTTCTTCAATCTGCGTGCCGAGACTTAATCGGCCACCCGACTTTGTACCGCCTGAGTGACCAACGTAGACGCCAGTTCTCGACAGTCGCGCATCCTGCGGAACAAGTTCCGCATTGCGCCAAGCCGTTGCGGCAACTTCAGCAAACTGGACATGGGCCTTATCAAAGAGTCGCTCGGCATTTTCAGAAAGCGGACAAAGGTCGCGATTGAGCGGACGTTCGGGCACAGTTCCGCCGAGTGTCGTGTATGACTTTCCTGCCTTGCCTTTTTGCGAATCGAAATACAAAGATCGATCGCAGCGATCCGATGGCAACTCGCTGTAACCCGTGCGACTGCTAAACAGCAGATCGGCAAAGGCATCTACGCTGTCCGCTCCTGGCACTCGACATGCCATGCCAACCACAACGATTGAGGCGTTTGCATCACCCGACATGAGCCACCTCCGAAGGACGAGTGTGACGGCTTCCGCTGTAGCTCTGAAATGCGGCGATGATGCTGGAGAATTGATTCATGTGAGATAAAATCGAGGCTGAAAGAATGTCTTGTGTGGATCCATCCGGAGTCGCCTCGGTTTCAATCATCAGCAATCCGCTCGACAACGCTGTTTCTATCGAGATTCTGCCATCGAGCAGTTGGTCCATGGTGCTGGAAGTTGCCAGCCAGCGTACCGGAGCAGTATTTTTGGCGTTTACATACACTTTGAGATCGTTGTTTGTGATTTCAATCAGCCATTGCCCGCCACCGGGGCCGGAGAGTTCCAATCCAACGAACTTGCTGTGAACCTGAGATTTGCCGTCCTGCGGCGTCGAGCGATTTTGAACACGACTGATGAACTCTGTCCACGCGGTGCGATTCAGCTGAGATGCTACAGTTTGGCCCAGAGGTTTCGTCTGACGCATGCAAAAGTCACGCAGACTTTCGGCAGTGAGCGTTTCCAAATCTGCTTCACCACACACTTCCATCGCGCGAAGAGTATTAGATCGATCGAACTTGGGGTCGTCTTTGAAGTATGGCTTAAACGCTGCCACAAACGGAGCTGCGTGTTCGTCGATCAATGCTGTCGCTTCGGCGCGCCGCTGCGGAAGTTTGGTGCCGCTGCTTAGTACTGCCGCGCGGAAACCGTCTTCCAGAGTCGATGCAGATGTTCCTGTCGGGCTTGTCAAATGATAGGTCGAACCATGCAGACCAGGGCGACGGTAGATTTCTGCGATCATCGCCGCAACCCAATCGACTGTGACAATGTTCTTCCGTTCTTCACCGCCAAATCCGAGTCGCCGAAACCATTCACCACGTTCCGGCAATCCAAATTGTTTGCTCAGCGTCTGGAACATGACAAAAGCACTGTTGATTGTCTGGTCGGAACGCATGCTGGTTGTCGGATGCAGATCGATCACGATCGACGGACGATAGACCGTCAGTGATCGAATTGCTGGTGACGTTCGAACCATTTCCTCCGCAAAAACCTTGCTGCGTTCGTAGTCGTTACCAAATTGCTGGCCGACATTGCAGTGTTTTTCCAGAATCTTTCCGTCTCGCAGCCCGGCGATGTAGGCTGTAGAGACGTAATGCCATTCTGTGATCCCTGCTGCCGTTGCGACTTCCAGCAAGTGGCGAGTCCCATCAACGTTGGTGCGGTAAGGCTCATTGTCAGGATGCTCACTTGCGGGGCGAAAGAGCAGATTCGCGGCAGAATGAATCACGCTGCCGCAATTCGCTGCAATCCAACGGCGATCTGTCTCTGAAAGTCCTAGTCCCGACTGGCAGAGATCGCCATCAAGCACCACTGGTCGAACGAAAAGCTTTCCAAACCGTTCCTCGAGTCGCCCCATCACGGCTTCCACGCGTTCGTCAGCAGTCTGTCGCCGATTTCCACGCACAAGTACAGCGACCGGAATCTGACACTCAAGCAACCGCGCAAGCACCAAGCCACCGACCAAACCTGTTGATCCGGTCAGCAGCACAAAAGGGCGGGGTTGAGATTCGAAGTCGAGCATCAAGGTGTATTTCTAAGCCGCACGGGACGAGGGTAAATCTCTTGATGTTGAGTGCTGCGGAATTGGTGGAGCAGATTTACACATGCCGTCCATGAAATGTCAGAGTTTCTCCGACCGGTTATTGTGGTCTCCACCCTTGGTCGCCACACACAAAAACAGTCTCTTGCGTCAATGAACAGTCAGAAAACTCTGCGCAGTCGTAATATCCCGCTTTGGTGGTGCATTTGATGGGCCGAATAATGGGGACGTTCGAGAACGTTGTTGTTTCGCCTCAAACATCACGCGAATCCGCATAAAGTCCCGCGATGTGCGTTTGTTCATGTTTTTCAGTGTTCCCTTCAGCGGTGCGTTGATGCGACGGCTGGCCGGGGCTGTACTGAGCGGAGCGAAGAAGCCCCGGGTTTCGGGCTACCGCCTTCCAACCCCAAACACCCATCAAGCCATGGTGGACAGAGCAACCATCTGCAAATTGATGACGCCCAGCTGCTCGGAGTGGAATCGTTGTGGGCCGGTCCCGGGATGAGTCGTGGGCTCACGGTTTTGCGTCCTGTTTCGGAGCGTCGTTTGCGGACCTGGAAGACTCAGCTGCCGGGGCCGGTGTTTCGACAGGCGCTGGAGTGGCAACAGGAGCCGTTGGAGTTTCCGTGGAGGCTGGTTCAGGCGGGGTACTGAAAAAATCG
>JANOZG010000891.1:0-3553 GCA_031429275.1 Planctomycetota bacterium | reverse complement strand
GAAGTCGCCGAGTTTAATGTGGCCCTTTTTCGTTACGAACAGATTCCCCGGCTTCAGATCGCGATGAATGATGCCGGCGTTATGAGCGTTCTCAAGAGCTGCTGTCAGTTGGCGCCCCACCTGTATCGCCTGGTCCCACGTGAGCCGTTTTCGTTTCTTCAGAATATCGTACAGCGAACCACCGTCGATATATTCCATCGCGTACCAGCGTTGACCTTCGTGAGTTCCTCCGCCGTAGTACTTGACGATGTTGGGGTGTTTCAGACGCTTCAGGATTCCTATTTCACGCTCAAATCGTTTCAGCAGCTTGACGTCTTCCGACAACGCCGGCGGCAGGATTTTTACGGCGACCTGTTTTCCAGTCTCAACGTACGTCGCCAGATAGACAATACCCATCCCGCCCGCTCCAATCTGGCGGCCGAGGATGAATGGTCCAATCCTGGGTTCTGTCATGACTTCGACTCGGTATTTCTTTGCACGATTGCAGTTACAGATTCTCAAGCCCGATTTCCGGGAACATCAGCCCGGAAGCCGTAGTGTAACGACGCGACGCAGGACTGCGTCACTTCAGACTGCTAAAATTATGAAAGACTGGGTGTGGTTTACGCCGGATCTGAGCTTTGAGACTGTAGGCCGGACCAAGCGGAGCGAAGTTCCGGCACGTGGACCCATCGCCGGAACTTCGCTTCGCTGCGGTCCGGCCTACTACGCTTCAAACTCGCCCCCTGCCAACTAATTAGAGGATGTCACAATGAGTGCACGAATGTGTCTCTGTCTTGCGAGTTTTTTCGGATTTCTCGGCGTCTTTCTGGGCGCATTTGGCGCCCATGGGCTTAAGGACACAAAGTTCCTGGCGGACAAATATGCCGATCTACAGCCAAAGATTGTCGCCGGGCATCCAGTGCCTGCCGCCTACAAATACGCCCAGGATTTTGAGACGGGTGTTGAGTACCACATGACTCACGTCCTTGCGATGCTGGCCACGGGATTATTGATGTTGCATCAGCCTTCGCGACTGCTGAGTCTAACCGCATGGTGTTTCGCCGGAGGCATCGTGTTCTTTTCCGGCACGCTTTACATGCTGGTAATTGCCGGTCCGCGCTGGCTGGGAATTCCATGGGGTATGGTGGCTCCGCTTGGCGGAACGCTGCAACTCATCGGCTGGCTGTCACTGACTGCGGCGACATTTCGACTGAAGTGCCATCAACCAGCCGCAATTGCTTCTTCTAAGGATGCAGCATAGTGGCCAGCCAATATCAGCGCCCCCAAAAGGAAATTACCGACGTGCTTGATGTCGGTCCGACGCCGGGAATTTCCATCAGCCCGACTCGCGAATTCCTGCTGCTCATCGAACGCTCCAACTATCCGCCCATCGAAGACCTTGCCGCACCAATGCTGAAGCTGGCGGGACTGCGAATTAATCCACAGACAAACGGACCACATCTTGCCCCCCGCAGCACGGGATTGATTCTGCAGTCCATTGTCACGGACGAAAAACGTCGGATTGAAGTGCCAGCAGGTGCAAACATCGGATTCCAGGGTTGGTCGCCCGACGGGCAGCGATTTGCATTCACCGTCACGACGAACAACGCCATTCAGTTGTGGATCGCAACCGTGGCCAATGCCACCGCGCAGATGGTCGAAGGACTGGCGATCAATGGAAGCTACGGTGTTCCCGTTCAATGGCTGCCAGACAATTCCGGGCTGCTGGTGCAGACCATTCCCGCCGATCGAGCCGCGCCGCCGCAACAACCAAAGGCCCCGCTCGGCCCTGCGATTGAAGAAAGTTCCGGTCGATCAGGACCAGTGCGAACCTATCAGGATCTGTTGCAGAACTCACACGACGAAGATCTGTTCGAGTACTATTGCACCTCTCAACTCGCAATCGTCGATGTGGGCTTGGGGTCAGTGCAGCCAATTGGAGATGCCTTGCTGTTTGGGTCCGTCGAAGTCTCGCCAGATGGTCAGCATATTCTGGTGATGCGAATCCAACGGCCGTTTTCATATCTATTTCCAGCCAGTCGCTTCCCGAAGACGGTTGAGGTCTGGAACCGAACAGGAGTTTCCGAACACGTAGTCGCGTCACTTCCATTGCAGGATGCGATCCCCATTGAGGGCGTTCCAACGGGTCCGCGATCTGTCACTTGGCAACCGAATCTGCCCGCAACATTGACGTGGATGGAAGCTTTGGATGACGGTGATCCACGCAAGACCGTGCCTCATCGAGACGTTGTTCTCAACCTGGCCGCTCCATTCGATTCCGCACGAACGGAACTTACGAAAACGGAACAACGCTGCACAGGAATCCAATGGGGCGAAACCGATGGTCTTGCTTTCATTTGGGATTATGATCGTGAACGACGATGGACACGCACCTTTCGATTGAACACAGATCGTCCCGACATGACCCCGATTCTGATGTGGGAGCGATCGATCAATGATCGGTATGCCGATCCAGGATCGCCCGTGCATCGGCTTCTGCCAAACGGACAGAGCGTCATTTGGCAGCATGACACGTATCTGTACCTGCGCAGCAGTGGAGCGACACCAAACGGCGATCGACCTTTTCTGGATCGTTACAATCTGGCGACCGGTGAAAAGTCGCGATTGTTTACATGCGATGATCAGAGCTACGAATCGGTCGTGGCACTGCTGACGGACGATGCAACGCAGTTTATTACTCAGCGTGAATCACAAGTCGATCCGCCCAATGTGTATTTGTATTCTGCCGGCCGGGAGCGCCGAGCCCTCACAGACTTTCCTGATCCGATGCCGCAGCTTCGCGGTATTCATAAGGAATTGGTGACATACGAACGCAGCGACGGCGTGCCACTGTCATTCACACTGTACCTGCCCCCAGGACACAAGAAGGGCACGACGCTTCCGACAATCGTGTGGGCCTATCCTCGCGAATTCAATGATCCTTCAACCGCTGGTCAGGTTTCTGGTTCGACAAATCGCTTTACATCGCTGAGTGGCATATCGCATTTGTTTCTGCTGACCCAGGGCTATGCGATTCTTGATGAAGCCACCATGCCCGTTGTCGGCGCACCAGACTTGGCGAACGATACGTTTGTCGCTCAGGTTGTTGCCAGCGCGGAAGCAGCGATCAATAAGGCTGTGGAAATGGGCGTGACAGATCGCGACCGTGTTGGTGTCGGCGGACACAGCTATGGTGCGTTCATGACGGCAAATCTTCTGGCGCATTCTCAGTTGTTTAAAACCGGCATTGCTCGCAGCGGTGCATACAATCGCACGCTCACGCCGTTTGGTTTTCAAAACGAGCGTCGCACATTCTGGGAAGCGCCGCACATCTACATGTCGATGTCGCCGTTTGCTGTTGCGGACAAAATCAAGGCTCCTATATTGCTCATTCATGGCGAAGACGACAACAATCCGGGTACGTTTCCGATTCAGAGCGAACGCCTTTATCACGCAGTTCGCGGTAACGGTGGTACTGTTCGTTATGTCTTATTGCCACACGAATCGCACGGCTATGTCGCTCGGGAGTCAGTGGAACACACGCTTTGGGAAATGGTCACGTGGTTCGACA
>JANOZG010000890.1:0-3104 GCA_031429275.1 Planctomycetota bacterium | reverse complement strand
AAATTCCGAAGGGTGTGTTGCTAGTCGGACCTCCCGGAACCGGCAAAACGTTGCTTGCCCGCGCCACTGCTGGTGAAGCAGGTGTGCCGTTCTTTTCAATCAACGGATCTGAATTCATTCAGATGTTCGTTGGAGTTGGTGCGACTCGTGTGCGAGACCTGTTCAAGACAGCTCGAGAAGCGGCACCCTGCATCGTCTTCATCGACGAAATCGATGCCGTTGGCCGCGTGCGCGGCGCTGGGGTTGGTGGCGGTCATGATGAACGTGAGCAGACTCTGAATCAAATTCTCAGCGAAATGGATGGTTTTCAGCAGGGCGAAACGGTCATTGTCATTGCGGCGACGAACCGTCAGGATGTGCTCGATCCAGCTTTGCTGCGGCCAGGTCGATTCGATCGGCATGTCACAGTTGATAAACCCGCTCGTGAAGGCCGACTGAGCATTCTAAAAGTCCACACCCGAAAAGTGCCTCTGTCGGATGACGTTGAACTCGAAGGCCTGGCACGCACAACGATCGGGTACAGCGGGGCCGAGTTGGCAAAACTTGTCAACGAAGCTGCACTCAAAGCCGGTCGCGAAGACAAACGATTTGTTGAGATGGTGGATTTTCTGTACGCTCAGGACTTGATCCTGATGGGCGCGCCACGGGATGAACCTGTCGAAACCAAAGAACGTGGCCTGACAGCCTGGCACGAAGCTGGTCATGCAATCCTTGCATGGTGTCAGAAGGGGATGGATCCGGTGCACAAGGTTTCTATTGTGCCTCGCGGACGTGCACTGGGTGTCACTCAATTGATGCCCGAAAAGGAACTCTACAACGTTGGAGAACATCATCTTAAAGCTCGACTGATCATGATGATGGGAGGCCGCGCAGCGGAGAAGCTGGTATTCAATGAGTATTCAGCTGGAGCGGAAGATGACATCAGTCGTTCGACGAGCCTTGCTCGTCGCATGGTCTCAAGTTGGGGTATGTCCGAAGCGATTGGTCCTGTCGCGTTTCGTCAGTCTGAAGAACATCCGTTCCTTGGCAAAGAGATGCATACTTCTCGCGAATTCAGCGAAGAGACCGCGCGACTGATTGATGTCGAAGTCCGAAGAATTATGCACGAGGCGTATGACTCGGCGATTGAGCTTCTGACAAAATATCGGAACAAAATGGACGCTCTGGCGAATGCTTTGCTTGAAGCAGAAAATCTGGAACGCGACGAAGTCGCCGAAATCCTTGGAGAACGTCCATTCGATACCAGCGACGAATAATACGCTAACCAATTCCGTACTTGCGGCACTTGCTGAAGAATGTGCTGCGTGGAAGATTTAGCCGCCGTGCAGCGAGAGCCTTATTGCCGTTGGCTATTCGCAGCGCCTCTCGTAGCTGCTGTTCTTCGGTGTCAGAAGACTCGGTGTCAACGGCGTCGGCCGAAAAGCCACCGCTATCAGCGGATCTGCGAGCCACGCTTCTGACGGGCGTGACCTTTGACGTTAAGATCGCGGATCGTGACTGCGGCGGAGCAGGGGCAATGATACGATCACCGCCCGACTGAAATTCGTTCGGAAGATCAGCCATCGTGATCATCTCGCTGTCGGCCATCACCACAGCTCGCTCGATGACATTTTCGAGTTCACGAATGTTCCCCGGCCATTCATGCGCTTCAATAGCAGCCAGTGCATCAGAATCAATTTGTCGAATCTGTTTCTTTGTCTTCTGGGCGGAGCGACTTAGAAAGTAAAACACGAGTTCAGCCAGATCTTCCGGACGCTTTCGAAGCGGCGGCAGCGTCAGAGCCACAACATTCAGCCGATAAAACAAATCTGCTCGGAACTGACCACGAGCGATCATGTCTTCGAGATTTCGATTTGTTGCCGCGATCACACGAACATCGACGTGTATTGTCTTATCGCTTCCGACAGCTTCAAAGCAACGTTCCTGCAGCACTCGAAGAAGCTTCACTTGAGTTTCGGCTGAAATTTCACCAATCTCGTCCAGAAACAACGTACCTTTGTCTGCCGCCAGAAAACGACCCTGCTTGTCGATATGCGCGCCGGTGAATGCTCCCTTGACGTGTCCGAACAGTTCACTTTCGAGCAACGAAGACGACAAGGCTGCGCAATTGACGCACACAAGATTCTCGTGCGCACGGTCGCTGTTGCGATGAATGACTCGGGCGAGAAGTTCTTTTCCCGTACCGCTTTCACCTCGAATCAAAACCGTCGATGAACTACGCGACACTTTCCTGACCTGTGACAAGACGTCTAACAAGGCTTGGCTGGTACCACGAATTCCTTCTCGATCAAAGTCCTGTTCAGATGCGATGACAGGAGCCTGTCCGGCATCACGCTGCAAAAACGTAAGTTCAGCTCTTAGCACCGCCATCTGCCGTTGTTGCTCGGCAATGCGGTCCATTTTCATTTTCAATTCAGCGTCCAACTGAGACATCGTTTGATTGGCGCGTGAACTGTGCAGTGCCAAAACGCTCATTTGGGCGATCGCATGCAGGAACGCAATGTCTTCAGCGGTATAGGCTCCACCAGATCGCCGACGTCCCAGAATTATCAAACCATGCAGGCCGCCTTCGCCTTCCATTAAACACAGCAGTTCAGATTTCAGTTCATGGAGCAATCGTTGTACCGACGTCATCGTCTCCTGATTTGTCTGTGGAATGCGTCGGATGACAGTTTCCCCGGACGTGAATTCTGGAATCTGCTCGGGCTTCAATTGCGCCGGGGCCAGCGTTGTGGCCTTTGTGCCGATCAGGCGAAAGTTTCCCTGGCCGTCACGCACAAACATGATTGCAGAAGCAGCATCCATGACATCCTGACATGTCTTCAGAGTGATCTCAGCCATGCCAGACGGTTCCGTCAGGTACGCCGCCGACCGATTCAATTGCTGCATCGCGCGGTCGAGCTGATATTTCTCGCTGAAAAAGCGACGATCGACGACAGTCTGCAGACTATCGCGTACCCAAAGTGTAATTCCAGCCGCCAGCAACAGGATGAGGAAGAGCGAAATCTGCTGGGTTGTTGATGAATTCAAAGGCAGACTGTAAGAATGAGCCGCCACGCCACCGAGAGCCAAAAGAGTAGCAAAACTGCCTGACACAAGTAATG
>JANOZG010000889.1:0-3397 GCA_031429275.1 Planctomycetota bacterium | reverse complement strand
ACGCCCAGCCGCTCGCCTTTACTGAACACTTCAAACTGAGAACTTTTTCAACAACTGATCTTACGCCCGTTTCCGAGTGCCGTGCAGGTATCAGTCCCGAAAACTGGCCGGCGACGATGCGGCTGGCTAAGATAGAACTTCAGTCGAGTTCAGTTGCCAAAACATCGAACGCTGATGGCTGAAACGAGGATGTCATTTGGCGCGTGAAGAGCGTGGCCGTAAAATCCGTCGCAATGAATGTCCCATGTTCCTCTCGACGCACGGGTGTATGACTTAACGATGGCTCGCAAAAGGATCTTGTTTCTCTGCACGGGCAATTCGTGTCGCAGTCAAATCGCGGAAGGATTTCTGCGGGATTTGTATGGTGATCGGTTTGAGTCACTTTCGGCTGGTGCTAAACCTGCAGGTTATGTGCCTCCTCGAGCGCTGACAGCAATGGCGGAATGTGGGATTGATATTTCGCATCAGGTCAGCAAATAAATTCACGATTTTCTACCGCCAAAAGGCACGCCTCCGGACGTTGTAATCGGCGTTTGTTCAACGGCGGACGAAAACTGTCCCGTCTTCCCGGCAAATGTCGAACGCTGGCATTGGCCGTTTGATGATCCGTTTCATGCAGCAGGTTCCGATGAAGAACAGATGTCGGAATTCCGTCGCGTGCGAGATGAGATCCGTACAAGGATTGAGCGTGAGTTTGCACTATCATAATCTTAATCTTAATCATAATCGGTTCCCGAGAGTCGATTACGATTATGAGTAAGATTAAGATTCAGGCGAGCCGCTCATCTGAGCTTTTACCGTACTATCACTCGACTGGTTCTCCTTAATCCATGACTCTGTCACGACTTCCGCTCAGTTATTGCTCCAACGTTCATCCTGGCCGTACGGTTGCTGAAGTCATTAACGGGATTACGACATATTCTGCTGAAGTGCAGCGGCAGTTGGATTTCCCGATGGCGGCGGGCCTATGGTTGTCAGCCAGCGTGGTGCGAGAACTGACGGAGATTCCTGAAGAACTGGAACAACTGGCTCAGGTACTGTGGCAACATGATCTGTGCTGTTACACGCTGAACACGTTTCCGTTCGGAGATTTCCACAGCGATCGCGTCAAGGAGCAGGTCTACCTTCCCGACTGGGCTTCGTCGACACGCATTAATTACACCGAACAATGCGCGGTAATTCTGGCTCAGCTATTGCCGGAAGGTGGTGAGGGGAGTTTATCGACAGTGCCGTTAGGCGGTCGCATGAATCCACATGCCGCAGACTTTCGCGCGGTCTGTTTCAGTCACCTGATTCGGCTGGCGAAGTTCCTGCATCAGCTTTACGAAACCACTGGTCGCCGGATTCGGCTTGGCCTTGAGCCGGAACCAATGTGCGAGATGTCCGGAACAGCGGAATGGACATTGCCCGTTTTCAATGGCTTATATGCTCAGGCCGAAGCATTGGGCTGCGAACCTCTTGTGCGAGAGTACATTGGCGCCTGCTTCGATGTCTGTCATCAAGCGGTGGAATTTGAAGACGTTCCGAAATCGATTGACCAGTTTGTACAGCACGAAATCCGTATTAACAAAGTTCACATCACAAACGCTGTCGAACTGCTGAACCCGTCTGAGAATATGGAAGGCCGACAGGCTTTGCGACAGTTTGTTGAGCCTCGTTACCTCCATCAAACGTACGCTCGGTTTGCTGACGAACGAATCGAAACGCGTCTCGACCTGACTCTGGAAGACATCGAACGCCAACCAGCGGATTCGTACATGCAGGCAATCGCTTGGCGCGTGCATTTTCATGTGCCGATCTTTGCAGAGACTCTGGGCGCATTGAAGACGACACGGCCGGATCTGGCTGCGGCGCTGCGGAAAGTTGCTGCCATGGATTACGCGCCGCATCTTGAAGTTGAAACCTATACATGGCCAGTGATGCCGGGAGAGGCTGCTGATGTCACGCCACTAGCCGACCGTATCGCACAGGAATTACG
Organism: Planctomycetota bacterium; assembly: GCA_031429275.1. GTDB lineage: Bacteria > Planctomycetota > Planctomycetia > Planctomycetales > Planctomycetaceae > SXXK01. The sequence goes on along the minus strand of JANOZG010000889.1, from coordinate 1,419 downwards.
TTCCGCCGCAGAATTACTCGGCGAGGCTGCAGAGGCGTCGGACCGATGAATTCATAAGCCTGCCAGGATTTCTTGTTGATTCTGCGTGCCGAATTCAACTCTGCTCGCATCTGCCTTGTTCGAAATGCGGCCAGCGATGCTGCTCATCAGGCCGCTCGGCGTGTGATGGTGCCGGGTGCAACGATCGCGGACGCAAATGCTGAATTCGGTCGCCGGCTGAGTGTTTTCGACGTGAACCAATTCACAGGGACAGCAAATCCATCAGCCATCACATTGGCGACTGACCGAGTGACAGTGTCGGTGAATATTCCCGTGAATCAGTGCGGCTGGATCACGCCTAGATTTAGAAATGCCCTTGTCATTCGTGCTGGCTCAACGCTTTATGCGGAACGTGACTGTATCTTCTGACAGGTGTGACCTTGCTGGGTTCTCAGAGCGTGCCTAAACCGATATTCTGCGGCGATTCCCAACTTGTTCGATACCCTGCGGCGGCAGTTTGTTGCTGAGTGTCCGAACCGGATTCGCCAGCAATGTCGGACTCTCTAAACTCCAGTTCAAACCCAGTTGCTCGGCAAGAGTCTCCCGCGGAACGGTTGCAGACTCCCGTTCAGTTCGTGCGCGGAGTTGGGCCGCAGAGGGCTGAGTTACTGAAGAATCTGGGGATACTGACGGCTTGTGATTTGCTGTTTCATATTCCCACGGGCATCAATGATTTCACCGATGTGCGAACGGTGCCGCGACTTGAACCGGATAAAGAACAGTCGGTTCACGGTTTTGTCTGTGATCGAGATGTGCGCCAGTTGAACGGCGGCCGCTCACTGGTTGGTATCATGCTCGATTGCGATGGGCATTTTGTTCGAGGCCTTTGGTTCAATCAGCCCTGGGTATTTAAGAAGTATCGGGACAACGAACATCTGGTCTTCAGTGGTAAGCCGCAGAAGAAAGCTGGACGATGGGAATTCAATGGTCCGCGTGTGGCAATTCTGGGGCCTGACGATGACCTCGAAGCCGGCGCCGGCGTGTTGCCGCGATATCCGTTGACCGATGGTATTAAGCTTGACGCGATGCAGCGAATGACTCGCGCCGCTGTTGAGAATTATGCGGATCTTGTGCTCGACTCTCTGCCGGAATCGTTTCGCATGACGCATCGTCTTCCCACGCTGGCTACCGCTCTTCGTTGGCTGCACATGCCAGATTCCGCACAGCAATGGCAGGATGGACGCTATCGGATTCTGCTCGATGATTTGTTGGAATTTCAACTGGGACTGGCTCAGCGCCGCAAGATCTGGAATCGTACATTGAAGGCACCGCCGATTGACGTTTCGGCAAAGGTCGACGCTCGCATTCGGCGACTGTTTGAATTTCGTTTCACCGACGGTCAGGATCTGGCGACCAGCGACATCGTGAAAGATCTGAAAC
>JANOZG010000888.1:0-3938 GCA_031429275.1 Planctomycetota bacterium | reverse complement strand
CCCACTTCGACCAATACGCCTCGTTCCCGAGGAAAAGGCTGACTTTGGCCTCGGGGTACATCAATTGCCACTCCCAATAGTCATCACGATAGACTAAACCGGCCCATGGTATGATCATGTCTTCGACGCGATCCCAGTATTGCGCACCAAGCCCAAGGCTCCAGTACTGATCCAACTGCATGAACAGAATGCCGCGGCCGTCGAGCTGAAAACCTTTGCTAAATACGCCCGTTTCGAAATCGGTGTTGACCGACGGGTTAATTCCAAGGCTGACGCTGTAAGGCCCGTTCTTTGGGGTTTCCAGTTCGAGGTCAACACCCAGCCGGAAGACATCGCTCGGCAAGCTCAGATTACCGGTAGGTCCAGACCAGTGACGCCAACCGACCTGATTGGTCCAGTTCAGAATCCAGCCAGGGGCCATCTGAGTTGTGTTCGTCAAATTGTAGTCAACCCCGACCACACCCAGTGATCCGCCAACTCCGGGAGGTGCACCTATAAGTCCGGTGCTCGGCAAAAATGAGGCATTTATACGATTGGTCCAACCGAAGCGATAGGGCTGCGGTGGATTCGCTCCATATGCAAATCCACCCTGCGGCGGAATGCCAGCGGGATTCGAGTTGTATTGATCGAAAGGCGGAACACCTGGCTGGCCGACAAATGGATCAGACGTAATTGGCGGGGCGAAGGCGTTCCACGTTGTCGTGTCGTCGTATGGAGGCAACGTCAGATCCGGACTCGAAATGATCGGTCCAGTCGCATCTGGAAAACTCAAATTCGGTTCAGATGGCTGGAAGGTACCAGTCGATGGAATCGATCCGGCATCAGGCGGAATCGGAACTCCGCCATCCTGAAAGAGGTTGATCGCAGTGAGCGTTGGCTGGTAAATCGACCCCTGCATGCCCATTGAATTCTGCATCTTCATCGAACGCTGATATGCAGCACGTTGTTGCCGCTGAGCGATTCGGGGATTTCGATGATAAGGCATTGGCTGGCTACCATCTTGATATCCGCCAAAACTCTGCGCACCGTAATTCTGGTAGCCACTATTCGCCTGCATTTGGGGAGGCCCGAATTGCGCGAATAGGATTTGGGGAGTTGAGAGCAACAGAATTGCTGCGATCGCCAGGGAAGAAGACTTCTTCACAGGGTCACCTGCTGAGAGAGTGGAATTGAGCGAGATTTTTGAGTGGAACTCGTTTGAGCCCATCGTTTTCCAAGCCGCGACACCCGAAGAAATCAGGTTGAGAGGAGCTTTGTTGCCGCAGCTTGAGGGGAACTCCGAGAATGATGCGGATTCACGAAAATCACGTCAACACCAAGAAAGGCCCAGTGGCAGCCCACAGCGAATCGATTCACAAATTCGCAACAATTGCTGGTCAACCTTCGGCTAAATCTGCCGCATAATTGAACGTGCGTATAGTACGGCCTCCAGACACAGCGACAAGAACACGGCTCAGCGGGTGGAGTGTCTAAAAAGGACTGAGAGCCGTGGCCCGCAAACAGCCTCCCGGCTCGCTGAAATCAGCCTCTCACGTTGTTCGCTTCCTGAAAACTGCACGCACAGCGCGTATGACCCGGAGTAGGACTCAAAAGGACGAACTTCGGCAGATTTTGCATCCTGAATGCAACACCACGTAACCTGCGTTGTCCATGTATGCTGCAATCGCTCTCGTCAGCATGGTCGTAATATTGAGTTTAAGTTCTCAAATCCGGACTTCCGATAGACCCACGTGTAATGCCGCGCGGATTTCGTCTGCGCGCAGGGCTTGATGACTGAGAAAACATCCAGCGGGGGACGCAGGGATGACAATGTTCAATCTTTTGAAATCGATACGGCATGGGCTGAAACGGTCTCCGTTGCCTGTCGTCATTGTTGGCGCCGCTGCTGTCCTGTTTGACGCATGCGCCCATGCCGAAGAACCGCTGATAACGAATGTTGGGCGATTCGAGATTCCATTTGAGATGGAAACGGAACCAGGCAAGAGACCTGAAGGCTTTGCTGTCCTGTTTGGTTCGCAGGATGGTGGCCGCACCTGGGAAAAGCTGAGCACCGTGGCGGCGGCCAGTCAGGGCTTCACGTTCACCGCGCCGCGGGATGGTCACTATTCATTCGCGATTCGCACCACTGACGCTCAGGGAAATCTCCAACAGCCGATTCAGGGCAGCGCGCCGGAGCTTGAGGTGATTGTGGATACCGTTTCTCCGGAGATTCAACTCGATCTCGTGGAAGGCAAGAACGGACAGGTACTTGTGAATTGGGTGATTAAAGACTCATCCGCCGCAGCTCAGACGCTCATCATGGAATTTGCTGACGGTACTGATGGACGCTGGAAACCCGTTCAATTCTCTCCTGCCATCAATGGACAGGCTGCGATTCAGTGTGGCAAAAGTTCCGTCGTTTCCGTTCGAGCGGCTGTGAAAGACGATGCCGGAAACCAAGGTGAAAAATCGACTCAATTGGTTCTGCGAAACAATGGAGTTGCTGCAACTGCGGTTCCGACGAATTCGTTCTCACAATCCCCCGCGCCGGCCCTCGGGCCATCGCCTTTCCAATCGTCAAGTCCTGTAGACGGACAGTCAGCCGGTTTGAATTCACAGACTGCGCCTTCGAATTCAACCGGGATGTTCATGCCAGATCCTCATTTTGCGCACCCAGAAATCCCAGCGAATAAATCCGGTTCGACGACGGGCGGCATGCTTCAGATTCCTGCTCCTTCAGTTCAAACTCCGAACGCAACAAATCCTGGGGTTTCCTATGATCATCAGATTCCCGGCATGATGCAGGAAGTGTCATACCTGCCAGCAACTGAAGCACAGGTAATCAAACATCACATATTTGATTTGGAATATCAGGTTGACGATGTTGGCCCATCAGGCGTGAGCGCCGTGGAGTTGTTTGTGACGGAAGATGGTGGCCAACAATGGTTTACCTATGGCAATGACGATGACCTGCGTAGCCCGGTGTTGATTGACACTCGTGGCGAAGGAACTTTTGGGTTTGCGGTCCGAGTTCGCAATGGGTTAGGTTTTGCGGATGATCCACCACAGCCCGGCCAGGCACCTGAAATGGTCGTCACGGTAGACGAAACTCTGCCTGTCATTGAGCTGGCGCAACCAACAATGCGGACGGATGGCTTCGGAACAATTCAGCTGTCGTGGCAGGTCCGCGATAAGAATCCCGCGAGTACACCCGTACGTCTTGAATACGCGGCAGCGCCAAATGGCCCGTGGACGCCGGTTTTTGACTGGCAATATGATCAAAGTGGCTATCAATGGGGTATTCGGCCGGGAACGCCGACTCAGATTTATTTCCGTCTGCTGGCCCGCGATGCCGCTGGAAACGTTGCCAGCGCCCAGACGCCTCAGGCCGTCGTTGTAGATCTTCGCCGCCCGGTCGGGAGGCTCCTGCGGGTTCAGGCAGTGTCTCAGCCTGGAATTCACAACTAGAGCCACTCTGCAAGGTTGGCGTCGCGGCGAGACAATCAGTATCCTGAGCGTAGATTTTTCCGGCTTTCCATCTACGCCAGCGCCACATGACCACTGCGAACGATCCACCTGACGATGCCTCGATCGAGTCGAAACACTCGACGACCGACGTTGGGATGCCAAGTGAGACTGACAATTCCACCCCTGTCGAGCGGCTGGAAGCGGAACAATCCGCTGTGGAATCCCCAAAATCGGCCCCCAAAGGCCGCGCGGTCAGATCTTCCAATGACAAACCAGTCGCGATCGTCACCGGTGCGGCTCGGCGCGTAGGACGCGAAATTGCTTTGGCGATGGCCGAACGGGGTCTCGGAGTTGTCGTTCATCACGGAACTTCGACAGTCGAAGCCAACGTGCTGGTCAATCGCATTCGCAGCCAGGGAGGCTCAGCAGTCGCAGTCAGCGCGGACTTGCGAGACCCACGGGCGGCTGCGGTGGCAGTTTTTTAAGCCGCA
>JANOZG010000887.1:0-6598 GCA_031429275.1 Planctomycetota bacterium | reverse complement strand
AAAGAGAAAAATTGAACTAATTCGTATTGTGGACATGAGTGACACTCGTGACGATCAGGTGAAAAGATACCTTGCGGAATCGGAGAGTCTAAGACAAACCAAGAGCTTATGAGAAGTGAACTACTCCATTCATATCAACCGAGTTTGACTCTGAACTCCACAAATCATGTGTATGAATCGGCGAAATTCAACAGATCTTTGCTTTGGATTGCAATCAACTTGCCGCAATCGGCAGATTTAAAGTGAACAAATGATCCCTATCGTGTGGCATCGTGGGAAGTTGTAGTGTTGAGTACACTTCGAGAACAGGGCTGGGCTGATCCCCGAAAAGCGGTTCCCGAAAGCCGCCTGCCCTGCATTTTTCGGCTTTCGGGTGATGACTTTCGGGAGTTGTGACGATGCACGGGTCGGGGAATGATGACGCAGTCAAAGTCGCAGAAGAATGGAATACACATCCGCCCAGAGCTTTCGAGGACAGTGGAAGGGTTATTCTTGCCGTTACTCGCGTAATCGATGCGATCGCTGATATTGCGCCGCTGAAATGGGCTGAAAAGGTTCCAGGATCTGAGATCCTACCCATTGATCCAGCCGACGAAACCAAGTACTCACAGTGGTTTCTCACAAGAGCTTCCGTCTCGACTTCGCGACTCGCTCCCCCTAAAGAGTCGCCGAATTCAGCTAATGAAATGGACTTTGAGTTATCGATATCTATTACCGAAAGCAGAGTCCATTCGACGCTGCACAAAACGATAGTCACAGCCGCTGGCAGAGACCTCTGGGCATCGCCGTTTGAGGCTGAACTTCGCGAACTACTTCGTTCGACGGCAAGACAATGTAGCGATTTTCGAGGCGTGATGCAGACAGCACAGGACGTTTACGGTGGATTCCCGTTTCACTTACCTTACATGGAAAAGACAATTGCTTTTCTGCAGGGATTATCGTCGCCGGACGCGATTGATCTGTGGGACTATAAGGCACTAATCATCCATAGATCCTGTGTCTTGCGAGAAACTATTCGCCTGGCGCGCTGGCTTGCATTGAAGTGTCCAGAACTACAGGCCGGTGCGAACAACACGCAAGCTCAGTTGCAACAGCTTTGGCAACAGCAGCAGCAGAATTTGCGGTTGACAATTGGGGGCAAAGCGGTTCGTGACGCAGATTTGACGCCAGAGGCTCGCCTTCCAAGCGAGTGGTGTGTCATCCTTGGCCACTACCGTACTCCGCCGGAGCGTATGCCGAAATCGACGTTTAACGATGCAATCCACGGTAAAGGAAAACACCCTTTGGATGCTGTCAGTATGCCCGGTCAGAAATATCGATTAAGGATTGATCAGTTACCCGATGGAACGAAGGCGGAACCGCTGCGCAACAAGATCATCAGTGAGTTTAATGAAACCAAGAGTACCGAAGCGAAACAGACTACATAGCTAATCTCGGACATCGTCCGGACATCGTCCGGGGATCGTCCGGGGATCGTTCATTTAGAAAAACAATCACACTCCAAGGTCTATCGGGCGTATTCAACGGTCTTCAAACTCTGTGCATGGTTGTCATTTGACTTCACATTGCACGGAGTTTTTTTATGAGCATAGCGAACGCAGAAACGAAAGACCTGATTCCGCTGAATCAGGCAGTCCGCACAGAGATCCCCGGTGCGCCAAGTATTTCGACCACATGGCGATGGATTACCCGTGGTCTCGCCCCTGCCGTCGATAGCGAGCCGCGTATCAAACTCGCCGTTCTGTATGTGGGCAACAAGCCCTTCACGACGCGAAACGCGATACGTGAATTCATCGACCGGGCAACGCAAGCCCGCATGGCACGCATGGCACGCACACAGCAGCTGCGAGCCGACGACGTCACACAAGGCGAACTCCAAGCGGTCGGTCTGACAGGTCCGCAATGATGACGGCCCCGCTGTGAACCAGATCTTCCAGTTGAGTTCCATCACTCGGCAGACACCAGCGAAATAAAAAAGCCGTCACGAAGGGAATCGCAACGGCTTCTCTCTTGAATCAACACACACAACCGATTGTCCAGATCGGATCAACCCTTGTAGGATCGACAACACAATGATCGCAGAAAATACATCACAATCAAGACCGGACTTCCAGCATCCGGAAGACTGGCTCGCACATTTCAAACAATGCCGTGCTGCAGGCCATCGCCCGTGGGAGCCGGCAACTCGGGAGGAACTACTCCTGGCTGAGTCGGTCGGGATCCTGGAGCAACATCCTGAGTGGATCCCAGGTGCGGTGGGATTGCGAATGCTGGGACTGCCGGACTGGTTTGGACGTAGCCAGTCCCCGTTCTCTCCACGATGGGCTGAGAGATTCCTGCAGACGTTTGTCGCAGATCCGGAATTGCGATCTGCATTCCAGAGACTGACGAACAGCGAGGTGGCATCATGAGTCTCAAATCACGATTGAGCCGGGATCACTCACCTCCGGAACAGAGTTCTGTCAGTTCTGTCATCGCTACCGACAATCCGAAATCTGATCAGGCTCCGGAAACGTGGCCGGCACTGATCCCGATTGCAGGCCCGGAGCCGGAGCCGATGGAGCCGGCTGACTTCCCCCCGTGCGTGGCAGTGATTGTACGTGCCGTAGCCGATCAGGCCGAAGTTCCCGTGGAGCTGCCTGGGCTGATGGCATTGGGAGTTCTCGCAACTGCCTGTCAGAAGAAATTCGAAATAGCTTGCGATGGATCGCACAAAGAGCCGTTGAATCTGTTTGTTTGTCCGGCAATGGATCCGGGTAATAGAAAAACGTCGGTTGTGATCACTCTCACAGGCCCGTTGCGCCGATGGGAGAGAGAAGAACAAGCGAAGCTGGCTCCGGTAATTCGGGAGCGCGAGAGTCTTCGCAGGACGGCAGAAAAGCGAATTGAGCATCTCAGATTGCGAGCAGCAAAAACGGACAACCCTGCAGAGAGGACTGATCTGCAGAGAGAGATTGAAGCAATTGAGCGAGAACTGCCGCCACCGCTGCGTGCGCCGTTATTGACAACGGATGACTGTACTCCAGAGCACGTTGGAACACTCCTGAGTCAACAGGGGGAGAGACTCTCAGTCGTGTCTGATGAGGGCGGGATTTTTGATATCGTCGCAGGCAGATATTCTAAGGGTGTCCCAAATATGGATGTGTTCCTTCAGGGGCACGCGGGAGCCCCGGTGAGAGTTCATCGGGGTAGTCGAGAGCCGGTGGACCTTCATAGTCCATGCCTGACGGTGGCAGTTAGTTGTCAGCCGTATGTTCTGCAGGAGATGGGAGAGAACAGAGCATTCCGTGGCCGTGGATTGCTTGCCCGATTTTTGTTTGCAATCCCAAAGAGCCGGTTGGGTTTCCGTACCCTGCTACCCAAAGAAATCCCGCAAAGTGTGCTCAATGGATGGAACAGGATGGTGTGCTCCATGCTGGATCAGCAGCAACACACGGACAAATTTGACAACCCTATGGCCCAGACGTTGTATCTGAGGCCAGAAGCATATCGCCTATGGAAGTCAGAACAGCACTCAAACGAAATTGACATGCGTCCTGGTGGGTTGTGGGCTGAAAACACGGGCTGGGCTTCAAAGTATCCGGGGGCCGTCCTGAGAACTGCCGGAGTCCTTCACTGTGCGATCTGCGCGGATGAAGGACGTGATCCAGCAACTGTTGACGTACAGGAGTCCACAATGAGGTTTGCTGTGCAGCTGGGCCGGAAGATCAAGAGTCACAGCTTGCGAGCGTTCGGCATGATGGCTCTGAATGATGACCAGAAGTTTGCACTCAAAATTGTGGACTGGATTCAGCGAGACGGGGTAATTGAGTTCACGGGGAAGGAATGCTCCATTCACTGCAACTCAGCGGGCAGCGTTAAAGAACTGGATGGCGCGTTTGAACTCCTGCAGAATCACGGATGGATCAGGCCTGGACAGAAGAAACAGCCACAGGGCGGCGGGCGTCCGAGTCATCCGTTTGAAGTAAATCCAGCCGTTGCACAACGCGATGACAAAACTGACGAAACCCATCAGACCGGCACCAAAACTGAGGAAAACGGAGTTCCGTCAGTTTCGTCATCGGATTCTGGATATCCGACTTCACGTCCGGAGCCGGAGCCGGTGGACGGGGATGACTACAACTTCACTTTCGCCAGCGATGGTAAAGTGCCGTTTTGAGATCCGTCGCAGCGTGCGGCGGACCGGCAAAACCATCCAGGGTGTGGCTAAGACAAAGTTACAGCACTCACAAACCGAGACCCGCAACTTGCGGGTTCGTTGGCTGTTTCCTTCGTGCCAGATGAAAAGGTATCAATGATACCTTCGCCGCCACGGTCCCTTAATGCGCGAGTTTCCGCCCGTGGCTCAATAGAAACGCCACCCTTGAGCCGTTATCTTTGCTGGGAAGCCGTCCCGACAATCAGCCCCCTGACGCACTCAAGCACACGCAATTCGACACTCCGAGATACAACGTCCCAAAGGCTAATTCATGAGTCCGTCATCGTTGTTCATTGCACTTTCATCGCGACGGATCGCCGAATTGATTAGCCAAGCGACTCGCCACGTCTGTTATGCCGCTCCAGGCGTCCAGGACGAAGTCGCGGCAGCGATGGTTGAACTCAAACAGAAGTTGCCGACGGTTTCATTCACCGTCAATCTCGACTTCAACGAAAAGACTTTGCGCATGGGTTACGGCAAACTTGAAGCCGTCGAAAAACTACGCGAGCACGGAATCGAACCAGTGCATTTTGCTGGCTTCCGAAGCTCGGTCTTGCTTGTTGATCAAAGGGGTTGGGTTTTCACCCCCACCGCGCTCTACCTCGAATCAGAACCGCACAGCGACGAGACTCCCAACGCATTGCGTCTCGCAGCGAGCCAGGTTAACGAACTATTAGTTCGCCTCTGCCCACCGGCTCGCAAAGAAGCCATTCAGAATGCTGCCACCAAAGAAGAAGCGACGCAAATCGCCGCAACACCATTGGACGTCAGTACGCAGCCGATCGAGGTGGCGCACCTTAAGGAAGTCAAAGAGGCGATCGCCCAAGCGCCCCCCGTGCAATTTGATGTTGCACGGCAGGTGCGAGTGTTCGAGCCGTACATTCAGTATGTCGAACTCAGCTTAACCGGGGCTGCGATACAGCGGCATCGAATTCGCATCCCCAAGTCAGCCCAGGGACTCGCCTCCTCAACCGACCTCGAACGGCGATTGAAAACGACGTTCGATCTCATTGAGAAGAGCGGTTCATTCTCGTCAAAGAACCTGGAAACGAAGTTAAGTGAAATCCGGAAGAACTTCACTCCGTCGCTCGGCAAAGATCATGGGCGGGTAGTGTTGAAAAGTGCGAAACCGCGTCTGAATGAGCTAATCGAAGAGTTCCGCGACAATCTGGCGAAACATCAAGCAAAGATTTCGTCTGACCTTCAAAAGTACCTCGACGAATCGAAGAAACAGGTGGTTGATCATTATTTGCCGCTTGCCCAAGCGAAGCCGCCGGACGCACTGATCGGTCAGTCCCTTTTTGGTAGGCCCACTGAAGACGAAATCCGCGATTGGCTCGAAGACGAATTGAACAAGGTGTTTCCGACGGCGGATAAACTTGTCAGTAAGATGGTGCTCGAAGTCCGATTCAAGGACGTCACTTTTGAAACACTGAATCACCCGGAGTTTTTTGACGCAGTTCAGGCGGCCTATCCCAAAGTTAACTGGAAGAAGGCGTATGACGAGTTCAAGGCCGCAGGCGAAGCCGAGAATGACAAAAATGGCAATAAGTGAATTCGTGGAAGATGTCGCCCAAGTCGTCTGTCGTGCTCATCTTTGTGTCCTTTGCGTTTGGAGAATTCATCGTTCAACGACCACACTGTTACCTCATGATCGGGGATGTCATCCAACGGTTTCGGAATGATTCCGCAGCAATTTCCAAACTGTCGAGATGGGCAATGCAAGAAAAAACGCTGGTGCCGAGCTTAGCGACGCGACGTGCGTGACTGTCGAATTTCGCGGTTTTTTGATATACAGCTTCGCTCGATCGCTGGCGGCAGAACTTATCAACCGGGCGACGTGCATCAACACACAATTACAAAGACCAGAATTACCACGAACTGACCACCATCCATGGCCATCAAGAAATCTGATCTTTATTCCTCCCTGTGGGCTTCCTGTGATGAACTGCGTGGCGGCATGGATGCCAGCCAGTACAAGGACTACGTCTTGTTCATGCTGTTCATCAAATACGTCTCCGACAAGTACGCAGACTATGATGGTTTTGAAACACCCGTTGTCATCCCCAAAGGGGCCAGCTTCAAAGACATGGTCGCCCTGAAAGGCAAGGATGATATCGGCGACAAGATCAATACGCAGGTCATTCAGCCGCTCATTGATGCCAACAGCCGCCTCGCACGCAGTGATTTCCCGGATTTCAATGACCCTAACAAATTGGGCGAAGGAGCGGCCAGAGTCGAACGTCTCGGCAACCTGATTGGCATCTTTGAAAACCCGGCCCTCGACTTCTCACAGCACCGGGCGGAACAGGATGATATTCTTGGCGATGCCTACGAATACCTCATGCGGCATTTTGCGGTGCAGAGTGGCAGAAGTAAGGGGCAATTCTTAACACCGGC
>JANOZG010000886.1:0-22348 GCA_031429275.1 Planctomycetota bacterium | reverse complement strand
ATCCCGGAAACCACACGTCCCACGCCGATTGATCCCCAGTAGACTCCGACTGCGATGCCGGCTGTGTCGGGACTGACGTTGCGTGATTCGGTCAACACAGTAAAAGTCCACTGACTGAACGTTACTTCCAGACCTGTGTACAGGAAGAACACAGCCATCTGCAGCCAGACCATCGAGTGTCTTAACACTGATAGGGCGCTCACTTGCAGTGGTTTCTTCTCGGCGATTGGCGACATCTCGCCCCACGATCGACATGTGAGCAAAAACATGATGGACATCGCCAACATTGTCCCGCCAACCGCCGTATACCCCGCGCTGTAGTGGCGGCCGCCGGCGAGAAAACTCGACATCACAACCGGACCGATTAAGGCACCAAAGCAGTAGCAGGCGTGCAGCCAGATCACCTGTCGAGCGGACATGTAATGAGCGGCGTAGCCATTCAGGCCGGAATCAATTGCTCCGGACCCCAGACCGTGAATCAACGCACAGAACAGGAATGCAAGCCAGATTGCAGAGTGGCCAAATCCAAACATGGCACCTGCAACCAACCCCGTGCTGCCAGCAAGAACAACGCCGATACCAAAAGCCTGCATCAAACGTCCGGCAAAGAAACTGCTCAGCAGATATCCAACGCCGGAGGTCACCAGCACAACACCCACGGCGCCTTGAGGCAAGTCAAACGTGTCGCGAACCGATGGCCAAGCCACGCCAATGACCGCATCGGGCAGTCCCAGACTGATAAAGCCGATAAAGGCTAATGCAAGCAAAAAATAACCGGGGCGAGCGCGGATGTGGGGGTTCCTTTGGTGAGTTCGTTTATGCCTCGGATGCATTGTGGCAGGGTTGGCAAAACGCCGCAATCCGCCATAGAAACACTGGAATCGCCTCCTGACTCATGGAGAATACTACCTGCGCAAATTCGCAGTGTAAGCGAGCAGCGGATGTCAATCCCCTGATTGCAGCGTCGTTGATGATTCATATTCGGGTTTAACGTCACAATCACGATCGATACCCCACTCATTAAGGAACAGTCCCGAAACAACTTCCAGATGTTTCCGTGCCTCGAAATCCCAACCCGAAACGTCAGTGAGGGATTTTGCACTACAATTTGATCCCTCGCTGACGCTTCGGGTTGGGATAGACGGAACTTATTTCGGGACTGTTCCTAAGCGGGCGATTGAATCAAAACACCATCACCCATGACACAAGATCTTCCACAACTGGATTTTTCACAGTCGTTCTGCGTCATGTTGCATGACGTGGCACCGATCTATGCCGAGCATGTCGCCACGTTCACAAAGTCGCTGGCACCCATGGTCGGAAATGCCATGTCTGCTGCTGTCGTGCCGTGCTGGGCAGGAGTTCCTTTTTGCGATCAGGATCGATCTTTTCTGGATCGCGTCTGCGCTGAGTACGCAAACATTCAACTGCATGGCTATGAACATTTTCGACCGGGGCGCGGCGGACTGAGGTCAAAAATCGCCGACGGTAAAGATGAGATGAATGGACTGGACTCGGCGGAAACAGATCGACGCCTCGCGGCTGGCCAGGAAGCCTTGGAACGATGGATGGGCCGTCGAGCCACAGGCTTCATCGCGCCGACTTACAACATTGGTCTCGCCACTCCCGAACGATTAGCGAAATTCGGCATGCATTACACTGTGGGATATGGCCGCGTTGTGACATCCTCAGGTCAGCAGTTGAACTTATCAACGTGGATCTGGGACGTTTCGCCGATTCGAGCTTTGTGTCATGCGGGCTACAGGTTGGGAGAAATTCAATACCGATTTCGCCAGCGTGCTTTGCCGTGCGTCGTACTTCATCCGCTTGATCTGGAACGTGGATTCCTGCCGCAGATTGTGCGCACGGTGGAGAAGCTGCTGCTTGCCGGACGACGACCGGTACTGCTCGAATCCCTGGGCTTTGGCACTACACCTTGACGTGTTCCGGCTTGATCATTTCCCCGGAAACAAATGTCGCACCGCGCCAGTGAGTCTTCACCAAACCCGCATGTGACAGCAACGCTCGGGCCATTGTGGCCATTACGAACAGGCGTCCCAGAGATGCCAACGGTGCCGCAGCCAGCGGTGCTTCAACAAGGCGAAACAGCACTATGTCCTGGAAGCACCTGAGGCCAAATGCCACCGCAAATGCAAGTCCCGCACCGTGAGTTAACCATGCGAGACTTCCTGTCTGAAGTGCCTGAACAGCCGCCCACAGCATCGCACCAAGCGGTACAGCAAACAGAAACAACATCCGGAAAAGCGAAACCATCAACTGCGCAGGCGTGAGCGCCCCCTTAAAGATACGACTCCAGCCGTTCCACGATTCGGACAAAGTTGCATAAGAACCTGTCTGGTAGAAACCCTGACCCTGTACGACTGCCAGTCTTAGTCCCGAACTTTTCGACATTCGCGCCAGTTCAAGGTCTTCGGTGATCTTTGAACGAACGGAACCCCATCCACCAATCGACTCGAAGGGTTCTCGGCGAACCATAATGAAAGCACCGTTGGCGAACGCATCTGGCCAGCGAGGGTCACTGACACGTTCTGGTCGCAGCCACACCAGCAGAGCTTCCGCACAACATGGAACCGCCAGACATTCTCGCAGAGAATTCATCGTGTACTTCGCGCCGATGGAAAAGAAATCAACATCGCGTTGCCGCATCTCCATGACGCTTGTGCGCAGCGCGGCAGGATGCAGAAACTCACAGTCGGCATCGGTGAAACAGACGATGCTACCGCTGGCGCTCTTCATGCCCAGATCCAGCGCGTGTGGTTTTCCGAACCAACCTGATGGCAACGAGGTCACGTGTACCACTTGCAATTGATCCCCGAATTCCAAAGCCAGTCGTTCGAGAATCTTTGCTGTGTCATCGCTGCTTCGGTCATTCACCGCGACGACTTGCAGGTCATTATAGTCCTGACGAAACAGAGATCGAATGCAGGTCTCGATGCAGGCCGCCTCGTTTCGAGCTGCGACAATCACGCTAAGCCTGGGTAAATCCGGCAACTCCACCGTGCCCATCGTCGGCAGCAATGATGAATTGTTTCGACTGGCGAAAAAGAATGCTCCGACGAAGAAAATCCACTGACATGCAATGACCCAGGCGAACAGCGTGAATCCGTTTGCGTAGAGAAAGTCCATGTCAAGGATTCCTGTTCAGTAAAACATCCAGCGTCAAGAAACCCTCGTCGTGTAGCATCCTTCTGACTGCAACCGAAGCGACTGCTACGAATCCACAGGAGCGGACGCCCGAGAATGCAACCCACCTGTTGTCGTCGAGTTTGCGCTGTGACGCTTCAAAACTCCGGCTGCGGAGTTACACGCGGGGAACCTGGTGCACAATCGCCGAGCGGCAAATTGTCGGGAGCCACAACACTTGAGTCAGCAGGAATATGCGATCGAAACAGCTAATCAGCATTAAAAGGTCCGGGTTTTTCGGGTAGTATCACAGGTAAGGCTGTTGGCTTGCCGGTTTTTGGGGTCAACAGAGTCCGATTCTTCGCAAAATGCGACAGATCACAAATCGATGATTTTGTCGATTCACTTTACTAGTTCAGGAGACATTCCATGTGGCGGGTCGCTCAATGCCACTCCCTTGGACTGCCATACTTTTCAATTGGTGTTGCTCTAGTTCTTCTGAGTGTCCCGGTTGATGTTTGTGCTCAGGATGTTGCCTATAACCGGGACGTTCGAGCGATCCTCGCGGAGAACTGTTTCTCCTGTCATGGGTTCGATCAGAAGACTCGCGAAGCAGGATTGCGACTGGACACCGCTGACGGTTCGACGATGGTGCTGGAATCCGGCAGTGCAGCCATTGTTCCAGGAAAACCGGATGGCAGTGAATTGCTGAAACGGATCTTCAGTGATGATCACAGCACTTTGATGCCGCCACCGGAATCCGGCAAACAACTCACGCCGGAACAAAAGGCTATCCTGAAGGCATGGATCGCTCAGGGGGCCGAGTATCAAAAGCACTGGGCCTTCATTCCGCCAGCGAAAACGGAACCACCGATCGCTGAAAACAACGACGCTCTTCAGCATAACGCTGTCGATGCCTTTATTCAGGCTCGACTGAAACAAGCTGGCCTCGCGCCATCTCCCGCTGCTGATCCAATAACTTTGATGCGACGCGTGAGCCTGGATCTGACCGGACTTCCTCCGTCAATCGCTGAGGTCGATACGTTCCTGAAAGTCTTCGAACAGAATCCGGAAACAGCCTACGGTGAACTCGTCGATCGGCTCCTGCACAGCCCTCATCACGGCGAACGCTGGGGACGCTGGTGGCTTGATCAGGCTCGCTACGCTGACAGCAACGGCTATTCCGTCGATGCCCCGCGAAGCATCTGGAAATACCGCGACTGGGTTGTTGATGCGTTAAACAACGATCTACCATTTGATCAGTTCACCGTCGAGCAGCTTGCGGGAGACCTGTTGCCGAATGCAACCGTTGCACAGCAGGTCGCCACGGGATTTCATCGCAACACGCCGATCAATCAGGAAGGCGGAATTGATCTGGAACAGTTCCGCATCGACAGTGTATTTGATCGTGTCGCAACGACCGGCACCGTCTGGCTTGGTCTGACTATCGGCTGTTGCCAGTGCCATGATCACAAGTTCGATCCGATCAAGCACGACGAGTACTATCAGTTCTTCGCATTTTTCAATCAGCAGGATGAACCGAGTCTTACGGTGTATCCACCGGATGTCGATGTCGCAGCATTGAACGGCGAAAAGAAGCAACTCGAAACTGCACTTGCCAAAGTGATGGATGATTTCGCGGACGAATTCGACAAGTGGGAGTCTGGGCTGACAGAGCCACTGCGTAAACAGCTATCAAAGGATGTCCAGAAAACACTGGCGACAGACAAGAAGAAACGGAACACATCGCAACGAATCGAACTCTTCAGCCAAAGCCCCTGCGCCAATGATCAGGCTTTTATCCAGCACCGTGAACGCATCCAGCAAATTGACAAATTGCTGGAATCCGGCGTGACGACATTTGTGATGAAAGAACAAGCTCAGCCCCGCAAGACCACGGTCTTTATCAAGGGCGATTTCACCCGACCCGACAAAGAAGTCACCTGCGGAACGCCCTCAGTGCTGCCACCACTTTCCGCAGCGGACAAACAAGTCAGCCGCCTGGATCTGGCTCGATGGATCGCATCGCCCGAAAATCCGCTGACATCGCGAGTCATCGTCAATCGAGTCTGGCAACAGTACTTTGGACGCGGACTTGTCGAAACTGAAAACGACTTCGGACTTCAAGGTTCAGCCCCATCGCATCCGGAGTTACTCGACTGGCTGGCACTGGATTTCATAGACCACGGCTGGAGTCTGAAAGCACTGCATCGCCGCATCGTGATGTCACATACCTATCGTCAGTCGTCTCGAGATCGAGCAGATTTGAAAGCCAGAGATCCTCGCAACTACCTGCTGGCGCGTCAGCAACGATTGCGACTGGATGCCGAAATTGTCCGCGATGTGGCGTTGTCGGCGTGCGGCTTGTTGAGCACCAAACTCGGCGGCCCGCCGGTTTACCCTCCGATCCCTGCGGGCGTGATGGGACAGGGACAAGTCAAGCGGGACTGGAAGGTCAGCGAAGGCGAAGACCGTTATCGCCGAGGACTCTACACTTTCATCTACCGAGCGACTCCACCGCCGGAACTCAACGTCTTCGATGCCCCGGATGGGCAAAGTTCGTGTACTCGTCGCCTTCGCAGCAACACGCCGCTGCAGGCATTGACGCTCATGAATGACGCAGGATTCTTCGAGTTCGCTCAGGCCCTTGCGGGTATCATTCAACAAGATGGCGTCGAAGTTGCGTTTCGCCGCTGCACGTGTCGATCACCGAAACCAGAAGAACTCAAAGTCCTGTCAGATCTCGAACCCATCAACGCAGCTCGTGTGCTGCTGAATCTGGATGAGACGTTTACCCGGGAATAGAATGTGTACCGGCGAGCGGGGTACGTAAGTGCCCTGATGTTTCTCGTTGCAACGACGGGCATCAGGGGATTAACATCCCCCGCTCGCCTTTACTCGACTGCCATCACCATGCAAGACAATCTCCGCCATCAATCACTTCACGCCCAAACACGCCGTCACTTTTTCCGCGATTGCGGCGTCGGTGTGGGCGCCATCGCGTTGAGCGATTTGCTCAAGGGCAACACGTCTGCACTTGCTGCGACTTCAACCAGCAATCCACTGCAGCCTAAAGCGACACAGCTGCTGGCTCGCGCGAAGCGAGTGATTTATCTGTTCATGGCAGGCGGACCGTCGCAACTGGATACGTTCGACTATAAGCCGATGCTGAATGAACTCAACGGAAAACCGATCCCGCAAAGCTATATCGAAGGCAAGCGATTTGCGTTCATGAACAGCAGCCACAAAACGAATCTGCTGGGATCAAAGCGCCGGTTTCGACAATGCGGCGATCGCGGTGCATGGGTCAGTGACCTCTTGCCTCATACAGGAAACATTCTCGACAAGCTGACGTTTTTGCACACCTGCAAAACCGATTTGTTTAACCATGCTCCGGCAAAGCTGTTCATGAACACGGGCACTGGGTTATTTGGTCGTCCAAGTCTCGGATCGTGGCTGACATACGGGCTGGGAAGCGAATGCGACAATCTGCCCGGTTTTGTGGTCCTGCAAAGCGGTCCACGCGGCCCTCGTGGCGGAGCGATTCTCTGGGGAAGTGGCGTGCTCCCTACCACATATCAAGGTGTCCCGCTGCGAAATCAGGGGGAGCCCATTTTGAATCTCATGAATCCTGACGGAGTCGATGATCAGCAGCAGGTGCAAGTGCTCGATGCCGTTCGCAAACTGAACTCGCAGCGTTTCGACGAAACCGGCGACGAAGAAATCTCCACACGAATCAACGCCTACGAAATGGCCTATCGTATGCAGACGAGCGCCCCGGAACTGATGGACACCGCTGGCGAAACTCCCGAGACGCTGGCGATGTACGGCATCAAAGATCCGGGCGAATCCAGCTTTGCCCGCAACTGTCTCCTGGCGCGGCGGCTGGTGGAGCGCGGTGTTCGGTTCATTCAGCTGTATCACACAAACTGGGATCATCACGGCGGCACGACGGAGAATCTTGAAGAACATCTTCCGTTAATTTGCCACGAAATCGACCAATCCGGCTCAGCGTTGGTGCGAGACCTGGAGCAACGCGGATTGCTCGAGGACACAATCGTGATGTGGGGCGGCGAATTTGGGCGCACACCGATGGGCGAAGTTCGTGAATCCACAGGCCGCAATCATCACATCGACGCATTCACAATGTGGTTTGCCGGTGGCGGATTCAAGCCGGGTATCGCATATGGCGAAACCGACGAATTCGGCTTCGGCCCTGTCGGAGAATCAACGCATGTCCGCGATATTCATGCGACGCTGCTGCATCAACTCGGCCTGAATCACGAACGCCTCAGCGTGCGTTCACAGGGTCTTGATATTCGCCTCACCGGCGTGCTACCCGCCCGAGTGATCAAGGAAGTTGTTGGTTAGATCGGCGACAACTTGCCTAAGCGTAGGCCGGACCAAGCGCAGCGATGTTCCGGCAATGACCTGCTACTACTCCGAAATTAAATAACCAAGATCGCCAACCTCTGGTTTTTCGTTTTCAACATCCCCGCCATCATCGGCTCTGTTTTCGCCAACACTGTAAATGACCACGCCATCGCCTTTGTTCGTTAATCGCAACGGCTGTTCGTCGAATGGATCGATCAGGCGCGACGACTTTGATGGATCTGCATCCGGGATGAAATCCTTCAGATCGGTCAGTGTCTTGGGCAGCGTGCCGTGCTTCAGTCGAAAGCGATATGCAGCAATGGTGGCAATGCAGCAGTTTTGTCGAGCTTCAGCCTTGGTTCCTGAATTGACTGCCTGGTAGATTCCCGGCAAAATCTGGATCATGCTCATGTACGTCAGACCGGAAACGGTGTTGGCGGCCATCCCTTTGAGTTCTGCCTCGACCTTCTGGTGCCGCTTGATCGCCTCGGTCCATGACGTCTCCAGTCCCTCTGTTAACTCTTTGAATAACTCAATGGCCTTTAATTTGTTAGCCTTGCGGAATAAGGACTGCGGATACGGAAATCGATCACTCGCATCGAGAAACATTGCACGTTCACCATGCATTGCCCTTAGCATGTCTGAACGAAAGTCAGCGCGGCCAATGGTGATTTGAAGATTTTGAAGTTCCGCGTCGTTCCATTGGCAATGAGGCAGCATGTCGGCAACGAGTTGGCAGCCAATCGCATGATTGGCGATTCTGAGCAGTTGCAAAATCACTAACGGATCACCTCGCAATGATTCCGAGAGCACGAAGATCGCAGAGACATCCCTAAGCGTCTCCTGACTTTTTCCGTCATGTGCGTGCACATGTCCGCTGAGGGACATCAACCGTGCGATTGAGCGGGTTTCCTGATGTGCTGGTAACAAAGTACCGTACCCCGCTGTAAAATCGAGCGGATATCGTGCCACGCCGCCGACATTTGCGGCTCGCATAATGAGTTGAATCTCGTGGTCCAGCTCTTTCAGGTGCGACCGTGAAGCTTCTAATTCGGCCCATTCCTCGCCTGGTGAAGGAATCGGCGTTGGTCCAAATCCGACGATAGGAATGTTTTTAACGTTCGAACCAGTATATGCAATCCTGGTCGCATTGAGAGCTGCAGTCCACTCTGCTGTCGCATCGGGGACATCCGGCGGCACGGTAGAATAATAGGCGTTCAATTCTGAGGCATTTGTCGGCAAACCGCGCGATCTGAGATCTGCGAGCTGCTGCCTCAGACGTAAAGTGGACAGATAGTAAAACACGGCAACGACAATAACGATGAGCATCAGCACCGCGAAGGCGATCAGGAGAATCTTTCGGCGTGGTCGCGAGCGTAATGTTTCTTCTGCCACGAACTTCTCCCCAATCACATTCGTTCTCACCAAGGCATCACGCGGCCGCCATCGACATTGATTCTCTGACCCATCACTTCTCCCACCCGCGCGCTGCACAGGAAGGCGATGATAGCAGCAATGGCTTCCGGTTGCTGCCGTGCGCCATTTTTCACCGTATATTTCGCCCGAGAGAACAGAGTCCGACTCCTAAGGACGTGATGCTGATCGCTCGGTAGCACTTCGCGTGCAGCGTGATAAGAATACGCAACCTGTATTCGCCGCACGTTCAACCGGATTCACCGATGCTCACTCTCGTCTCATTTCTGTTCTTCACGATCTTAGTTGCCGTCGTTTCCTGGTGGAAAACGCATGACGACCGTCAGGACACATCCGTCGGCTATTTCCTTGCGAGTCGCAGTCTGGTATGGCCGGTGATTGGAGGTTCGTTGCTGCTCACGAATCTCTCCACCGAACAACTCGTCGGAATCAACGGTGGCGGGTATCAGCATGGCATGCTGCTGATGACGTGGGAAGTGTGGTCATCGCTTTCGATCGTTGCTATGGCGGTGTTCTTTCTACCGAGGTATCTGAAAAGCGGCATCACGACCATCCCGGAATTCCTTGAAATTCGTTTTAATCGTTCGGTCAGATTGCTGACTTCTCTGATCTCCGTGGTCCTGATCGTGTTGATCGTGCTGCCATTCATTTTGTTCTCTGGTGCAGAATTCATGATTCCTGTGTTCGGAGTTCAGAAGTTTCTCGGCGACAACGCCAACATGAATATGCTGGTCGTCGGTAGTGTGTTGGCTCTGATCGGCGGTGGCTATGCAGTGTTCGGTGGTTTGAAGGCTGTCGCCGTGTCGGATACTGTCAATGGGATCGGCCTGGCGATCGGCGGTTTGATGATTCCGGTTCTTGGATTGAGCTTTGCCGGACACGGGGACATGTGGCAGGGGTTGTCGACAATCATCGAACAGCAGCCGGAACGAATGGCACCGATGGGTGATTCCGATGCAAATATCCCGTGGCAGACTCTGTTCACGGGCGTGACGCTGTTGACGACATGCTACTGGTGTACCAATCAGGGCATCGTGCAGCGCACGTTTGCTGCAAAGAATCTGGCCGAAGGACAGAAGGGAACGCTGTTTGCCGCCGTGATTAAAATATTTGGGCCGATCTATCTGGTGCTGCCGGGCATTATTGCATGGCACATTGTCAGCAGCGGAGACTATGACCTTGGTAAGCACTCACCACCAAATGATGCAAATGGTGCATATGGATTCCTGGTGAATCTGGTCCTGCCGGACTGGGCGACCGGGTTCTTCGCCGCCACGATTTTCGGTGCGATCCTGAGCTCCTTCAACAGCTTTCTGAACAGTGGCAGCACGTTGTACGCCGTTGATATTTATCAAGGTCTGTTGAATCGCAATGCGTCGGACCAGCAAGCCGTGCGTGCGGGAAAAATCTTTGCTGTGCTGACGATACCCTTGAGCGTCGTCCTGGTGGTGTTCTTTAAGTCCTACGGACAGCAAGGGCTTTTCGATCTGCTTATCCAGTACATTTCCGTCACGAATATCCCGATGATCACCATTGTGCTTGTGGCCATGTTGAGTAAACGAACGCCGGCGATCGCTGTCATGGTGGCTTTGATTGCCGGAATGGCGTTTCAGTTGTTCTTCGGGATTTTGAATGGTGGCAATCTGGGTGTCACGATCGGAGAGACATTCTACGGCTGGAAGATGCATGGTCTGCATCTGGCCGGTGTCAACTTTGTGTTCCTGTTGGTGATCATGCTGTCGTTTCGCATCCTGAAGCCTCAGCCAGTGCCTTTTGAACAAAAGTACTCCGGTGACCTCGATATCACGCCATGGAAGCTGGCAAAACCGATCGGGCTTGGATTGGTCGTTATCATCGCGGCGATTTATCTGAGCATGTGGAGCCGATTTGGACTCACGCCAGGTGCCAAGGTGGCGGCAGAATACGAAGCGCAGCACCCGAAATTGTCGCCACCGCAGTGATTCGCACATGCGATCAGGATTGTTCATACTGCATCCGTTATCCGCTCCGTTCCCCACTTAATTTCTTCGCGAATCAATAAGGGCTCCGTTCATGATTTCCACCCTCCGCATCCTCTCAAAGTTAGATCGACCAGCTTTTGCATTTATCGTTTTTGTTCTGTTGCTGACGTCTCACCATACGTCTGCTGCGGAGCCAACACGAAAATTCATTGCTGCGGATTCATCGAAAAATCGCGTGGCGATTATCGACGAAGACGGCAAGACGGAATGGGAACACAGAATTGGCGGACTGCACGACCTGCATGTGCTCCCTGGCGGGAATGTGCTGTTGCAAACGTCATGGACGGAAGTCGCCGAAATCAATCCCGCCAACGACGAAATCGTCTGGCGCTACGATGCCATGAAGCGGCCGGAAAACGAGAATCAGCGACTGGAAATTCACGCCTTTCAACGGCTGACGAATGGCAACACCATGGTTGCCGAATCAGGCCCGGGAAATGTCATCGAAGTCGCCAAAGATCTGAAGGTTGTGCATGCGATGAAGTTGAAGGTCCGAAAGCCCGACGCACACCGTGACACACGACTTGTTCGCAAACTGGACAACGGCAACTCTCTAGTCTGTCACGAAGGCGACGGATTGGTTCGCGAATACGATCCGAGCGGCAAGACGGTCTGGGAATATGCTGTGCCACTGTTTGATCGTAAGCCCGCTGGCGGACATGGCGTGGAAGCGTTTGGTAATCAATGCTTTTCAGCGATCCGACTGCCCAACGGCAACACGCTGATTGGCACTGGGAACGGCCACAGTGTTCTGGAAGTGACTCCGGCTGAACAGATCATCTGGAGTCTGCATCAGAACGATCTGCCGGGAATTCAGTTGGCATGGGTCACATCGCTGCAGGTTCTTCCGAGCGGCAACATTCTGATCAACAACTGCCATGCCGGACCGAACAATCCTCAACTGATTGAAGTGAACCGCGAGAAGAAAGTCGTCTGGTCGTTCAAAGACTTCGATCGCTTCGGTGACTCGCTGACGAATTCACAGATGCTGGCCGTTGATGGTGTTGCCGTGCCACTTGATGGGGCGAAGCTGCTGCGATAGTCGGACTGGGCAGATTCGTTGGAGGATTAAACACCGTGAAACAACTCAAGCAATACGTTGGAATGATGCTGCAACTCTTCACGCTGAGCATTTTGCCGCTCATCATCGTGTTTCAGCTGTTCTACGGCTTCAGGCTGATCGTGATGCCGATTTCATTGCTTATCGGCATCACGCTCTTCAGCATTGGCACGATGCTGCGTGAATCGGCTTAGCTCTAAAAGTCCAGCCAGATCCCGCCGCCGTACAGATTTTCGACGCGGTCAAGGAATTGGTACTGCAGCGAAGGGCCATTGTAATATTGCATCCCGATGCGAAGCCGATGACGCGTTTCGATCCCCTGCCAGCCCCAGCCAGCGAGAGTATTGAATCCGCCCTGGAAATTGAAGTCTTCGCGAATGTGATAGTTCGCGGCGACAAAAGGAGCTCCGCGGAGATTGCTCCGTGCGACAGGCTGATACTGCGCCCCGAACTGAAACTCCAGCGGTTTCGCGCCACCTTCCGTTCCGATGGCGTACGCGATTTCGCCGTAAATCTGAGTCGCATATTCCAGATCCTGCGTCACGCCGACGATCGCGGAATCTCGGACGTAGTTGACGCGGGTGAAGGTGGGATTCGCCAGAAGGAACTCATCGCCAATGTGGGAACTGATATGATAGTAACCATACTTAATCGCAGTTCCGTTGAACTTGTTTGTTCCGATCATGCCCACGCGGTAGTCAGACCCCACAAGCATCGTACTGACTTCCTCGGGAAACACGCGGGCGAACACGGCACCTTCGAGGTCAAGCTGAAATCCCTGTGGGTTCACCGAGCCATGACTCCCGTAACGCAGCAGCCCGACTCGCCCCCCGAACACAGCGTCCCACACAGCCTGCTTGCTGCGTGTTTCGTACAACGGCGTGAACTGCATGCGAGGCTCTTTTTCGCCCGCGATATAGGATTTGTACATCAGACCCTTGGGAAGAACCTGCCAGCCAAAGTCACTGCCCCATGGAGCCGGCGCGTTCGAGAAGACCTGCTGCGGACTGATCGGCGTTGCAGGCCATGTCTCCGGCATCAGTTCATCCAGATGCCCGTGGCCGGTTGGATCTTGTGCTGATGGCTGTTCAGAAAGCATCGCCTCGCCAGTTTCATAGTCGACCGGCATATCATTGGAGAAGGCGTCGGCTGCAGGCAGTTCAGGAACGTTCGCATCAATGGCGTCCTGAGCGACCGATGGATGCACATTTGATGCAAACTGCGTCAAAAATGTTGGGGTGGATTTTGCAGCCAGCATGTCACGATCCGCGTCAGACAACATCGAGCGGAAAGGGTCGGACTTTCTGTAGTCTGGTGCAAACTCGCCAGACGCCTCGTTCTGAAACGCATAGATCCAATCTTCCTGAGTTCGAGTATCCTGGCCAACGCCGATCGCTTGGCAGGATAGTGCCGCCACAAGAGCCATGAGGCATTGTGACAGCCGCTTCAGAATGTTGATGGAACTATGATGCATGTGTCTTGGTAGATTCACGGAACATAAATTTCTGATCTGCCGAGTCAACTTCTTTCACCCATGGCAGAACCAGCCGAGTTTGCCGATTTGCCTCGGCCTGATGAAGAGGCCGAGAACTCGTTTCGTGTCGAATCCACTGATTTTTCGGATTTCCAGCGATTCAATCTGAGTCCTTGCGATCCCTGAAATCAGTTTTTGGGGCCGTCGGTTGCGGTCAGGCAAGCCACGTAATTCGAACTGACGAGCCTGTGAATTTCGATTGTTTTTGTGTCAGGAATAGTCCCGAAATTCATTCAAGTTTCCCGTCGCCCTGCGAGGACTGGAGAGCCTCCCGCATCGGCCTTGACGAAGGGTCTGTGCAATGGTCGCCATCGCCGCTTGCGACATTTCAGTCTCTTGAATATTGCCCCCACTGGACGCGCGACACCCGACAAGCCCACAATACAGACTCTGCCATTGCCTCCCGCCAAACTGTCTGCCACGGTCAAATGAAATCACTAACAATCACCGTTACCCTGATCCTGCTGCTCGCTGAGTCGCATGTCGTGAAAGCAGGCAGTGATGAGATCGACTTCGAAACTCAGATCAAACCGCTGCTCGCTGCGAAATGTTTTGAATGCCATGCAGCCGACACTCAGGAGAGCCATCTGCGGCTGGATCGACGCGCGGCGATGTTGCGAGGCGGCGATTCTGGTGAACCGGCAATAGTTGCTGGCAACAGTGAAGCCAGTCATCTGATCAAGCTCGTGCGAGGCGAAGAAGCTGGCAAGCTGATGCCCCCTGATGAAGCGAACCGACTGTCGAAAGACGAAATCGAACTGCTGCGAGCCTGGATCGACAAGGGAGCAAATTGGCCCGGGCCGGATGGTGCCGATGACGAACAGGCAGCGCAAACCGATCACTGGTCGTTTCAGCCAGTGCTTACAACTCCGCCGCCAGCGATCGATGATCGATGGATCGTCAACGGCATCGACGCGTTCATCCTGCAAAAGCAAACCGAGCATTCACTGACTCCGAATCCGCAGGCGACGCGAGCCGAACTGATTCGACGAATGTCGCTTGATGTTCTCGGTCTGCCGCCGACTCCGGAGGACGTCCGAGCGTTCGTTGCTGATCGTGATCCACAGGCCGTGCAGAAGCTTGTGGAGAGAATGCTGCACAGTCCGCACTACGGTGAACGATGGTCTCGCTACTGGCTGGATCTTGTTCGCTTCGCGGAAACCAACGGCTACGAAACGAATCGCGAACGCCCCAACGCATGGCCTTATCGCGACTACGTGATTCGTTCGCTCAATGACGACAAGCCGTACGATCAATTTCTGAAAGAACAAATCGCTGGCGATGCGATCGGTGTTCCTGAAGCAACGGCCTACCTTGTTTCAGGTCCTTATGATCTGGTGAAGAGCCCGGACATTAACCTCACGCTGATGCAGCGTCAGAACGAACTTGATGACATCATTGGAACGACCGGCACCGCATTCATCGGTCTGACGATAGGCTGCGCGCGCTGTCATAATCACAAGTTCGATCCGATTCGACAGACGGATTACTATTCGTTACAGGCGATCTTCGCAGGCATCCAGCACGGCGATCGTTCGATGCCGCTGTCGCCCGATAAGCAGCAGGAGATTACAAAGATTGATCGTCAACTGGTGCGGCTTCGTGAACAGCTCAAGCCGTTTCTGAAAGGTGCAGGAAAAAGTCGCCCGGCCGTGACTGCTCGCGGTAATGAAGAGCTGTTTGAAGCGACGCCAGCGAAGTTTGTTCGCTTCACCATCGACGAAACCAGCGGCGGCGAACCATGCATAGACGAACTGGAGATCTTCAGTGACTCGATCAATGTGGCTCTCGCGTCGACCGGTGCAACAGCTACCGCTTCCAGCACCTTGCCAGGTTATGAAATTCACAAGCTGGAACATCTCAACGATGGCCGCAGTGGAAATTCGCGGAGCTGGATTTCTAACGAAGGCAACAAAGGCTGGGTACAGATCGAACTTCCGGAAGTGAAGCCGATTCAATGCATCGCGTGGGCGCGAGATCGAGACGGCCGGTTTGGTGATCGAGTTGCGACGAAGTATCGCATCGAAGTTGCTGTCGAAGCGGGGCAGTGGAAGGAAGTGGCGTCGTCGACCGATCGACTTCCATTCAACGGCAAAGTGACGCAGCCTGAATACGATTTTGCAAAGTTCCCCGACACGGAAGCTCAGCGAGGTCGCGACCTCTTCAAGCAGCTGCAGGATGGCGAACAACGCAAGTCACAACTTCAGGCTTCGTCGACGATTTATGCCGGAACCTTTCAACAGCCCGGACCAACTCATCGCCTCTTCCGTGGCGAGCCGCTGGCACAACGCGAACAGGTTGAACCAGGCACCGTTGCAGCTCTGGGGAAACTGCAGATCAGCGAATCCACGCCCGAACAACAACGTCGACTGGCACTCGCGGACTGGATCGCATCGCGCGAGAACCCGTTGACTGCGCGGGTGATTGTCAATCGGCTGTGGCAGTTTCATTTTGGAAAAGGACTTGTGGCCACGCCGAGCGATTTTGGAAAAGCGGGTGTCGCGCCGACTCATCCGGAACTGCTCGACTGGCTGGCAATGGAACTCATGAATCACAACTGGTCACTGAAGCACGTACATCGTTTGATCATGAATTCCGCGACGTATCAACAGAGCAGTCAGCCTCGACCCGATGCGCTTCAAGCAGACGCCGACGCTCAGTGGTGGTGGAGATTTCCTCCGCGACGTCTGGAAGCCGAACCGATTCGCGACAGCATTCTGGTGGTCACTGGAGTTCTCGACGACCGCATGTACGGCCCCGGCTTCAGCGGCTTCGAAGTCGAACTTGAAAATGTCCGCCACTATTTTCCTAAGAAAAAGTACGGCCCGGAAGACTGGCGGCGCATGATCTACATGACCAAGGTGCGGCTCGAAAAAGAATCCGTCTTCGGCGTCTTCGACTGCCCCGACGCCGCCACTTCCGTTCCCAAACGCAGCCGATCGACAACACCGCTTCAAGCTCTCAACCTGTTCAACAGCCAGTTCATGCTGCAGCAGTCAGATCTGTTTGCCGACCGCCTGAAACGTGACTGCGGCGAAGATCAAAACCAGCAGATCGCCCGAGCGTTCTGGTTGTGTTACGACCGCGAACCTGACCCTTCCGAACTTCAATCATCCGTCGATTTCATCGCTACCGAAGGCCTCACCGCCTTCTGCCGCGCCATGCTGAACAGTAATGAGTTTGTGTTCTTGCCGTAAACCCGTCGCTCCGCCGACGCGATTGCTCGATCGCATAGCAAGATCTGCCGGAGAATCCGATTCTCAACAACCGGTAACCCAACCGGAATCAGAATATCACCACACAGGCGTCGCGGGGATTCGCACAAAGGCATACGTTATCCCATCTCAACTCGTGGAGCGGATGATGCGAATGGCTATGGACAATGGGCCCGTTGGTTTCCTGATTTCCATGTGTCTACTGGTCGGCTGTCAAACGGCACAGAAGACTACTGCCGGGACGACTCATGTCAGCCCCGAGAGCAGCATTGCGAAGCGAGAGCCGAAAGCACTGATCGACATAGGCCCAGTAACAGTGTATGAAACAGTGTATGCCGAACTGGTTCTCTGGTCGCAACCTACTGAACACATCGCGGAAAAAGAACGGATTCAGAAAGCAGGTTACGATCTCCGTGGTTCACCTGGCATTGTCAAACTCAAGCACAAGAGCGGGCTAACTGCGAGCGTGTCGTATTTTACTGCACTCACTGACGACACGGCTGGCGTCGGAGCACTGAGCTACAGAAAATCGGGCGACGCGAAGGCACTTATATCCATCGAGAATCAATACGTCGGGGATTGCACGATCAGGAAACCTCTGATGGAAATCGCAACAATTTCGGCAGGTCGTCCAGAGGCATTGGACGATGGCGAAAAAGTCATCATCGGCAGCGTGAAGGTGGGATCAAAGCAGTTTGAGGTCGTCTCCAATTGTCGCCACATTGGTGATCAGGGATCTGTGTCTGTCTTTTTTAGCGGCCGCAACCGGTTGATCTGCCACGAATACCAACATGACGGACACGTGCTGGCTCGCCGAACGCGGTCTCCGGAAGAAGAGTTCGTGGAATTCTCACTTGATCTCAGCCCTACGGAACAGTTGTGTATTGCAGCTGACATGAACTTTCGCCTGAACGAAGAGCGTGCTGCGAAAGCCGCAGCAAATGTCGTCTATATGCCGGTGCCCATATAGCAACGACCAGTCGAATCTGCACAACGGAACACTCCAGGACAGCAGCAACTTACCAAACCACTTTCTCACTTCTTCTTGCCGGGCTCCGCACCTAGCACTTTCTCCAACAGCCGTTTCGTCGCCAGGCAGCCGTCCGTTTCTGAAAGCGGCTTTGCGGGTTCTCGTTCGGCTTTCGGACCGCCAGTATGACCGGGGCCTTCGTATTCCACTTCGATCCAGCCTCGAAAGCCAGAATCGGCGACCTGTTTCAACAGTTTGCCGTAGTCAGAATAGCACTCGTCGCCGTTCGCATCGAAGTCCAGCGACTTGGCACACACGCATTTGGCAAACGGCAGCATCGCAGCAACTCCGGTATAGCGATCATGATATTCGCCGGTAGCTCTGTGCTTTTGAAAGTTGCCGAAATCAGGCAACGTGCCGCAATGAGGATCCGCCACCTGCTTCGCGACTAAAGCCGAGCCACGCTCCATCAGTCTGCAGACCTTCACCGTGATTTTCGATCATCACATTGAGCTTCAACGGCACACTGAACTTCAACAACTGAGTCAACCCGTCCGCCAATAACTTCGCCTGCTCATCCGCTGGCAGTGAAGCATCGCTGATCGGATTAACTCGCACGCCGATACATCCCAGCGTCGCGGCCGCTTCCAGCCACGGTTTATATTTCTCCACATTCGCCTGCCGAACCGCCGCGTCCTTCGCACCGAGTGCATCGTGCAGGTCAATCAGGATCAGCACATTCTTCACCCCCGCATCCGCCGCTCGCCGATTCAGTTCCGTCAGCGACTTCGCATTTGCATGATGACCACCAAGCAGAATGCCGCTGTAGTCAACTCCTTCAAAACCCAGCTCCCCCGCCATCGTCGGAAACTCCAACGCATCCCGCCGAGCCACCCCTTCAACACCTCGAAACGCCCGATTGAATGTCCATTGCCCCAGAGCCAGCCGATAGCGAGGTTCACGCATAGTTGCTGCCTGCACAGAAGAAAACGGCCATGCGGCAGCAGCAAGTGCTGATGATGTGCTTTGCAGAAAATGGCGGCGATGCATGCTGGGATTTCCGATGGGAGTGGCACAGCGAAAGGTAAACCTTGATTGGCTTCTAGAATTTATCTTTGATTCGAAGTGTTTGTCCAACTTGGACAAGACCCAGCTGTGCAAACTTCTTCTGCTGTGGTGCCGAAAGCGTAATCCTTGTGTTTCCGCTGGATACCCAAACAAACCTGCATTTCATTTGCTTCAATTCGGGAGCACTATTCCGCAACCACTTCTTGTGAAATTCGAGTTTCGCAATGACAACTTCAACTTCCTTGCTGTTGGCAGTGTGAATTTCGACCCAGTATACGACTTCGTCCTTCTCGTTTGTGGGTTGATGGCCGATTCCGAAATCCCAGCGATTGGATTGTGGAAATTCAGCGACCAATGCTGCGTCAATGTCAGCACTCCCCCGTCAGTCGAGTTGTTGTATCGGCCTGAATATGAGGTTTGTCCTGGGCGCGGAGTGCCTGGAACCCGACACGGTAGGAATCGGCGACGCCCGGCGTTTTTGTAATGGCCTTTTTGAATGACATAGTGCGCCTTCCTATTCCAAATTGGCAACATTTTTGGCAACGATATTGTTGGCGCGGGCGCTAAACTCGCTCAAACCACCCCAGCCCGAATCGCCTTGCATTTCGGTGTCCGGATCGAGTTTCGAAATGTCCTTCGTCGTTCCGTTTGGATTGAAGTAATGCACCTTGAACTCCTTCTGGAAAACTGTTGCCGCGAGCTTCTGCATGGATTGAGTCGTCGGTGAATCAAACAGTTCCAACAGCGCGTTGGGATTCGCATTATTCTCTTGAAGAATCCGAATCGCCCACACGGCTTCGAGCACCTGAGGCGAATGAGTCGATAAACAAACTCGATATCCACGACTGACGAGTTCCAGAACCAACAAGATCAAGACAGAGATTGCACGAGGATGGAGTCCCATCTCCAACTCTTCGATCACGACCCATTCGATGTCGCCTTTTCGCGAGACCTTTGTCGGCGGCATTAACCAATACAGCCCCAACAACAAGGGGACAAATTCCCGCTGTCCGGCGGACCAGACCATAAACGGAAGGGATGAGCCATTCGCGTCCAGCACCAGGCGTTTTTGAACGCGTGACTTATCTATCTGCAGATGAAATTTCGCGAAAATCGCTTTGTCGAGCAGATCGCGTAGTTCAGCCTTGATCCTGCGTTCCTGCGGAAACAGCTTCTCTGCACCACCAAATTCTTCGGCTAACGTGCGCAATCTTTCGCTGAATTCTCGGACGGCAAAAGGATCACCCGTGGAATAGTCAGAAAACGGCCGTGGCCACCCATCACGAAGTGTCAGTACCCGTTGCGCCGGAATCAGAAACAGAGACTCCGTTTTTACACGCTGCTGCCGGGTCAGTTTTTGTTGAACATCAAATGCTTTGCCATTCCAGCTGACAAGACTTTCATCCTCGCGCCAGATCGATCGCATTCCTTCGCCAAAATAGATGTCGAAGAACTCAGGAAGTTGGCCCGACCAATCCATTCCATATCGTCGCAGTTCCTCTTGCACATGTCCCGTATCGACGAGCAATTTCAGAAACTGCAAGACAATACTTTTACCCGTGGCCTGTGGACCGACGAAGACTGTCAGATCGCCAAACTCGATATCCGCATCAACAAGTTGACCAACGTTTCTTAAGCGTAGCTGCATATATTTGTGTTCCTTCAACTTGGTCTGCGGCTTCCACGATTGATTAGTATTCGCCAATTTTTTGCATCGCGCGTTCTTTAAAGACTGGGTGTTTCCTGGCTGTCGGATCTTAACAGAATTCTGAGCGGAAGATCCACTCTCTGTTCATGACGTGGCGTAACGACGGTTCTTCGCGGAGAAATTCTTGATTCATGTATTTACCGAAAATGCGATCGAAACCACTTTGCTGATCTTCAGTTGCGATGATGCGTCGCTGACACGACGAACAGTGAATCTTGTTGGATGAAAATTTTCCCCTGCCGACGGGAACATGACTTCCCGTGTCATTACGTTGCGGCAACGTGACTTCGCAGGGCATCAAAGGCGACGGGGCAGATTTTTGGGCCGGCTTCTTTGGCCATGATCTCGAACACTTCGTCAAGCGAAAGCTGCCGTTTTCGATAGGGCCGATTAGCGGAAAGTGCATCGAAGATATCCGCCACGCAAAGTGCCTTCGCTTCCTGCGAAAGCTGCTCGCCCGTTAAACCGAGACTGTATCCGCTGCCATCCAGTTTTTCATGATGCGCCGCCGCTTCGTTGGCGAAACTGCGGAAGCACGGCACAAAGTTCAGGATCCTGCGGGTGTAGTCCGCATGGCGTCGCATCTGTGCGAATTCGTCTTCCGTGAGTCCACCTGGTTTGTCCAGAATCAGATTTGATACTCCGAGCTTCCCGATGTCGTGCAGCAATGCCGCACGTCGCCAGACACGCGTCCTTTCCTCGGAGTAGCCCAGTTGCCGAAGGATGCCGACCGTGGCATCGGCGACACCATACGAATGACGAAATGTCCATGGACTCTTGGCGTCGATCACATCCGCAAATCCTTCGGCGATCGCGTCCAGTCGAGCTTCATCGACATACAATCGTTCGCTCGGTGGTTCACACGCAGCCAGCGAAGCACGAACGTCAGACTGGTCCAGATCGCCCCAAAACGTCTGATCTGATTTGAACGATAGCAACGCAGCGACGAGATCCGGATCGAACCATTTCCCTGATCGCTCTCGTGCGATGTCGAGTGCTGCGACGAGCCCAAACGTGCTGAAGTAAACTTCAACGGTCTGAGCCAGGCAGGCGATTCGTCCGAGCAAAGGGATTTCTTCTCCTTTGAGTCCATACGGCTCGCCCTTGCCATCCCAATGTTCGTCTAACGCGCGGACGGTTGCTGCGGACATTTCGCTGAACCCGAGCTTGCGAGCAATATCAGCTCCGCGCGAACATCGTGTCTTGATCATTTCTTTGCCGGCATTCGGCTGACTGACCAGAACCGCCAACTTGGCCGCTCGTGCCAGCGGCGAACGATCCGCCGCTACGTTGCGAACCATATAGCTCAGCGCGTGCAGCTTATTGGTGAGATCATGAATCTTGAACGACTGTTTGATCTCGCGATCGTCCGCGCCGAACAGCGAGCACACCTTGGCGGCATTGCTGCTGCAGCCGGAGTCCTTCAGCAGCGTTCCGTAAAACAAGGCGGATTGATCCGCAGCAGACAGGCCGATGACTTCGGCGATGCGCATTGCGATCAGACAACTTTTCGTCGAATGTCCCTCGGGCTGCCCTTCGGTAATATCCAAAGCATACGACATCGCTGCGATCACGTCGCCTAGTGCAGCAGAGGATGTCAGTTCGTGAACAACGAACGGGGCATCGATTTCACATGGCTGGGCAAAAACGGGCATGGGATGAAATCCGAACAGTTGAATTGGCGAGTCAGCAGATCCGGAACAATCGCCACAGACGGATCGCGTGGCAGGCAGCCTTCCTGGCTTGAGTAAGCCTAGTACACAGATCGAAGAATCGCCGACTGTTTAATAGGCAGGATATGTGAGATATTATCCCGTCGG
>JANOZG010000885.1:0-3924 GCA_031429275.1 Planctomycetota bacterium | reverse complement strand
GGTGGCTTCTGGCCCAGCCGCCGTCCCAGAGCCAGCAACGACGGCGTTCCTGCTGGTAGGCCTCGGTGGTTTCGCACTGCGACGCCGGTTTTTTCGCCGCCAGTTGACGGCATGAGCCTGCAGCAACAATGACCGGCGATAACAATAAACTTATCGCACGTGCAGAAACTCCTGGTTGTACTGGTCTCCGACCGAGCTAAAGTGCTGGACCGGATCGGTCTGCCGCAATGCGTAAATCCTGAGGTCAGGCTTGGTCCTGAATCAAACGCGGATCTTTTTCATACTATTCCGTCATGGCAAGCTTGGCGTCAAGGCGAGCACGACTCCTGCAGTGCTCGTGCTGTCTGATTGGACAGCGCTACTTTGCCCCCGCTCCCCCGATTTCGGGGGAGAAGGGACGATGGAATGACGCAGCGTTAATCTGAACATCATCTTATGGCGAATCAGACTCTGAAAGTGGCGCTGTCAAACGAATATGTAATGAACAGACTTCGCCGAAAGTCGCATTTGGCAGATTCCAGAACCTGCGGCTGCCGCAAACGAAATTCCATGTGTGATTGAGCAGCTGGACCTACGAAGCAATCCCCAACGCAGACAAAATCGCCGCTTCATCGTTATCGACGACCACTGGCGGATTGGCGTATGGCGTTGATGTCACTCCCGCCGGCGTCAGTTTTTTGGCGATTAGTTGCGGATCATTGGAATGATACGCCATGGTCAGATCAGGATCTTTCAACTGATGCCCCGTCAGAATACAGACGACTCGATCGGACGCTGCGATCACGCCCTCCGCTCGCAACTTCTGCACACCGGCAATTGTCGCACCGCTGGCTGGTTCGCAGCCAAATCCGTTGGCGGCAATGCGGGCTCGGCTATCAATGATCTCCTGATCTGAAACAGTTCGAACGACTCCGTTGCAGACATTTAATGCACGCAATGCCTTCTCGAGATTTACGGGGCGATTGATTTCTATGGCGCTGGCGAGCGTTGATGCACGCTCATTCTGTGCATCCATTTTTGTATAACGAGCATCGATCTGTTCTGCGTTCGGGCGACCACTGTTCCATTGCAGGCCCCCGTCGTTGACGAATTCTTCCAGTGTTCCAGCACCGGCTGCGTTGATGATTGCCAGCCGAGGCACTCGATTGATGAGTCCAAGGTGCTTGAGTTCCATAAACGCTTTGCCAAACGCACTGCTGTTGCCAAGGTTACCGCCGGGCACAACGATCCAGTCTGGAACCTGCCAGCCGAGACCTTCCAGCACGCGGAACATGATCGACTTCTGGCCTTCCAGTCGAAACGGGTTCACGCTGTTACAAAGATAGATCGGATGCTTCGCGCAGATATCGCGCACGCGAGCAAGTGCATCATCAAAGTCGCCGCGAATCTGAATCGTCTTCGCGCCGTAGTCGAGAGCCTGTGACAGTTTTCCAAAAGCGATCTTGCCACTGCCCACAAACACGATGCATTGAAAGTGTCCTGTGACGCCAGCATAAATCGCGAGCGACGCACTGGTGTTCCCTGTCGATGCACAGGCCGTCATCTTTGCGCCAACCATGCGAGCGTGTGTGGATGCGGCGGTCATGCCGTTGTCTTTGAAGCTGCCGGAAGGATTTAGTCCTTCGTATTGCAGATACAGACAACCGGTGTCCATATTCAGCGTCGCGCCGAGACGATCGTTCTTCTGCAGAATTGTCTGCCCTTCTCCGATCGTGACGATTTGTTCATCGGTTGCAAAAGGCAACAGTTCGCGAAATCGCCAGACACCGCTGAAATCGACAGGATTCAATCGCGTGGTCCAACGGCGTTCAAATTCGGAAAGAGATTTTGGAACGGGGATTTTGTTCCAGTCGTAATTGATGTCCAGCAGACTGCCGCATTTCCGACAGGCTGTTAAAATTTGACCGACGTCAAACGCAGCCGCACAGTCAGGATGGATACATTGTTGGAAGGCAGCGGACATGCGGATCACATCAGAAGTTTGAACTAAGTGAACGATTTCGGACGGGCACGCATGGTGTCAGTCTTTCGAACCTGTCGCAATGCCGTATCCCGTCACGTCGGCAGAAATCTCAAGGTTGCGCGGCGAATTGCATGGCTTCAGGCAGCTTTTTCAGGACATTTTATTCATGGCGAATGATTCCGGAAACATCAACGAACTTCAGCATTCGCTCGTGCAGCATCATCTCAGTCGGCTTCGAGCGAAACAAACGCCGCCGTCGGAATTTCGACAGCATGTTCGCATTCTCTCCATGCTGCTCGCCGCCGAAGCGACAAGATCGGTATCCTTGAAGCCCGTGTCTGTCGAAACACCGAATGAAACGACGACGTGCCACGAACTTGCCGGACGATTTGCAGCAGTGCCGATTCTGCGAGCCGGACTGGGAATGGTGGAACCGTTGGAAGAATTGATACCTCAACTGGAAGTCTGGCATCTCGGTTTGTATCGCGATGAAGAGACAGCTCAACCGGTCCACTACTACGACAAATTGCCAACCAGCAATCCGCCGGATATTGCTTTTGTGCTTGATCCCATGTTGGCCACTGGTGGTTCAGCCTGCATGGCGATTCAGGCATTGAAACAATGGGGCGTGCCGCAGATTCTGATGTTGTCAATTATTTCTGCGCCTGAAGGTATAGCGAAGGTTCAGCAGGCATTCAGTGACGTCACTGTTTTTACATGTGCGATCGATCGATGTTTGAATGCTCGTAAGTATATCGTGCCTGGCCTCGGCGATGCCGGCGATCGGATTTTTAATACAGTGTGAAAAATGAAAAGATCATCGCACGACAGCGTTATGGGCAGAAAAATGCAGGGCAAAAAGATGGTCGGCATCTTTCTGCTCAACGTTTTTCTGCCCCAAAAAGATTTGCTTCTGAAACGCTGTATTCACTGTGTGCACTTGCAGATTCCGGTGCTTAGCATTTGAGCGGGCCGTTGGATTAAGTTCGTTCTGAATCACCGTTCAATCGTCGGCCTCCGACATCGTGGTAAATAACTGCAAGTCCCGCTATGATCGGTCGGTCGTTTGCTGAGCGAAATCGATTCAACAAAATTCGCATCAAATCTGCCAGTGACCGCAAAGAAAAACCGAAACGGAGTGATTCCATGTGTCAGCGTCTTGTCGTCTGTTTTGCATTCATGCTGTTGGCCGGGTGCGTGGAATCTCCGCCGGCTCCATCTAAGTCGCCTTTGAACAAAACGACTGACAAAATCGGCGAGTTCGATCCAAATGCGGGCGAGCAAGTCGTCAAGCCAGATGTGAAGATAACAAATCCAATCACAGGTCCGCTCGAAGCATACGGGCCGATTGTTCAGCAGGTGGCTGCATTGGGGATTGATCATGCCGTCAATCTGTTTTACGCAACCGAAGGTCGATACCCAAATTCCTATGATGAATTCATGACTCGCATCATCAAGGAGAACAACATTCGCTTGCCTCAGATGCCATTTGGACTTGAATACCAATACGACGTCGAGAATCACAAATTAGTGGTGATCCAATCCGCCGCCGCCAAAACCCCGTAGTAACGGCCCGTTGCAGTCGCTGCTTCGTGAGCTGTTCGAGATGAGTTGCAGAGCATCTGTGTGAGGTGACTTAGGCGAGCAGCAGAAACAAACTTACCAGTGATCGCATCCGCCAGCGCCTGGGCTGTGCGACAAATACCAAAAAGGCCATACAATACTTGTGTGAGTTTTGTTCTGATCCATGGCCGTTTGTTGAAGTATAGGCTCAGCCAGAATCGCCAATGTTCGAACGTGCGATAATGGCGCTGCGACTTTTTCGTGTCTCTTCGTGTTTTTCGTGGCTAGCAAAACTTGCGGAGTTCCGTCATGGTGGGCGATTTTCCCAACCCTCCTTCAATCGCTGATCAGGTCCATCGCCTGAAGGGCCGCAGATTCTTTATGTCCGCTTTCCGGTG
>JANOZG010000884.1:0-7469 GCA_031429275.1 Planctomycetota bacterium | reverse complement strand
AGTCGGCTGGTGGAACGCGTCGCCAGGGAATGCGAAAAAGAAATGGCTCGCCGACCGGAAATCCAGATGAACGAATCTGATGCTCTTGTCAAAATGCCATCGAAGAACGGTTTTCTCCTGCTGAAGGTCGCTCGGGAGGATGACCAGTGGTTATTCTCGGACATCGAAGTTCGTCAGCGAAAAACCGACGACCATCCGGGATCTGTACTGCGTCAGGCACGAGCATTGAAGTCGGTTTCGCAGTTCTTGTCGGCCTACGAACTTCAGGACAAAACCACGCTGAAGACGCTTTGCGAACCAACGTTTTTCAGTACGTCGCTCGAAATCGGCGATCTATCCATGATTCATTTGCCGTCCGCAAAACACGCCCCGGATGACTTTGAAATTCGTTCATTCTCTGGTCAGTTGACCATCATGGTGCCTGACAAAGCACAGATCGTGCAATTGGATCTCACGACACCCAAGAATGACGATCGCAAAGCCGTCGAGAAACTTTCCGAAGGCGCTGTGGAATTGTCTTTTGTTGTACGAGACATCACAATCTTTGATCGCCAGACACGCAAGCAGCAGAAGCTGGAATCAGCTTTCACTGCTCCTGCCCGAGCAATGTTGTTTGTTTCAGCATTGCACGAACAGAACTTGCCGATTCTGAGGCAACTGTCTACGAAAGAGTTCTCAAATGGCACATGGGATCGCATTGATCCAACCCTCGTTTCGCACCTTCCTATGGCCGAGGTTCCTCGTGGGGAATTGACATTGCAGGAAACAGACGTGCGTGGTGATACGACGGAAATGCAATTCCTGTCGGCGAATGGACAGATCTGCAATATTATTATGCGAAGTGAAAATGGAAAGCTGAATGTGGACGACGTTCAGTATCCGAATGCAGCGATGCAGGTTGCTTCTTTGCGAAATCATCTACAAGTGACGATTCCTATCGTCGAATTGGCTTCCGCATGGCGAAAGCAGGATCTTGAAGGTGTGAAACGCTCTTGTTCAACAGACTTTAATCGGCTGATCTGGGGAAATCTGAAAGCCGTTCCGGAAGAATTTGATCGCCTGCCGGAAATGCTGCTGGTGCCAACGCAATCCACGGCCATGGCTGATTCACAAGCGACTGTGGAACTAGCGCAATCGGGAAATCAACCCGTCAGCGTGAGGCTGCTGAAAGAAAACAGCCAGTGGGTCATCGATGAGATCTCTGTCCGACAGCCAGATGGAGTTGTCTTCAATATTCGACAAAACCTGCGACAGGAAATTGCCCAACGGTTTCTGGACAATCCCGATGGCGGCATCATGCAGGCTGGTCACGAAACGCAACCCGGAAGTGCTTCTGGAATTGTGCATGCATTTGGCGAATCACAGGCACCACGTCGCGGAAACCTGACGCTGCCGTCCAGCGGAAAACCAAAGGCCAGATCTGCCATGCTGCCGCCCGGGATGGATTTGACACCAGCTCCCATACCGAAGCCAGCACCCGTCGATGGCGTACTGAAATTCGGGCCGAATGCTGATGCCGAGGTTTCTACACAATCCGCCGCCGCAACAGAGGATACCGCCCATGACATGAGCGAAAACAATGGAGATGCAGAATACGACGACCTATTGTATTCAGACGACGCAATGGCTCCACAGCCGAGGAATCCAGCATTGTCTCCGTTGAGTGATATTAGCCAGCACCCAATCGAAATCTCAGTTGAATGATGGGCGTCCATGCTATTGACTCAAACGAATGGGTGACTAAGCCACAAACTGGAACATGACGCACTTCGCGACAACGACAACAAGTACCGCAACAGCGATCGCTGGATTCGAAATCTAGAACGCTGGCAACTCCAAAAGTTTCTCGACAACTTTTCTCCGGCTTCCGGTTTCCTGATAAATCTCAACCTGGTGACGTGCTCCGCTTGCTGCCGGTAACTTCAGCACGGATTGCAGCTCCGTTAAACAATTCAATTCGATCGCCGTTGGAGTTAAGCGTTCAATCATCTCCTGAACAAGTTCCGGAACGGAACGTTGCTGAAATGTGGTCGAGCTGACAAGGGAGGCATCAGCGCCGTAGCGTGTGGCACGCCATTTGTTCTGTTCAACCATCATTGGATGGTATTCAGAAAGAAACGTGCCTTCATCGATCTCATTCGAAATCGTGTGCACAAGACACTGTACCAACGCTGTAAGTGCAAGCACATGATCAAGACAAGGCGGGACGTCACAGACACGCAGTTCCACCGTTCCAAAATGATGATGGGGACGAATGTCCCACCAGATTTCACGGATGGAATTGATGAAACCCGTTTCTCGCAGATGTTTCACCAGCCAGACGTATTCGCTCCAGTTTCGCATCTGATACGGCAGTCCGGCCGTTGGCAATCCTTCCATGATTTTTGAGCGATTGGAATGCAAGCCAGTGCAGCGGCCTTCCCAGAATGGTGAGTTTGCAGATAAGGCCAGCAGCAACGGAAGGTGATGCAACATGCGGTCGCAGACCATGACTGCTTTGTCCCCGGAATCGACACCGATGTGAACATGCAGGCCAAACGTCACCAACTGCCGCACAACATCTTCCATCAGCGTCACTAGCCGAGCGTAACGTTCGTGATTTGTGATTTTCTGATAACGCCATGACGAAAATGGATGCGTTCCGGACCACAACAAGCGGACACCCATCGGATGAATGATCGATTCCAGTCGAGTCAACTTGTCCCGCAGGTCTTCACCCACTTCGCGCACGTTGCGGCAGATGCGGGTGTTGATTTCGATATAGCACTGCATGAGCTCCGGTTTCACCGAATCACGCATATCTTCTGGTAAGGCGGTCAGTATCTGATCGATCGCGCTTGTCAGAGCCAGTTCTTTCGCATCGATCAATTGAAGTTCAATTTCAACGCCGATCGTGGGACTGGTGTTGGGAGTGAATCGCATGATAGACATCACGATCTCTCCGCATAAGGTGATTGTTCAGAGTCACTCGACTGTTCATCATCGACTTGCGGCTCAGGCCCAATCATCGCCAGTAACAGCGCCGAACGTGCCAGCATTCTTGCCCCCAGTGGAATGGCAGATTCATCAACATCAAATATCGGTGAATGCAGCAATGGCCATTCCCCTTGAGGCCCGGCACAACCCAGCCGAAACTGAGCTCCACGAACATGATCGATGTAGACCGCAAAGTCTTCACCGCCCATGCTGGGACGATCGATGACGACAATGTTCTGGCCACCCATAACCTGAATTGCGGCCGCTTCAATCGCCGACATAATTGTAATATCGTTGATGACAGAACCCAATGGACTGCGATATGCGACGTCAATTGTATTCCCTGATGCCGCTGCGATTCCCTCGCAAATCTGACGAATACTGGCCAGCAATTTGTCGCGAGTTTTTCGATCTGTGGATCGGAGAGTGCCGGCGATCTCTACGACGTCCGGTATCACATTCGACGCCGTTCCGCCGTGAATCGAACCCACAGAAAACACCGTAGGTATTAATGAATCTGCTCTTCGAGGCAACGTCTGATACAACGCGGAGACCAGCATCGCGGAAGTGCCGATTGGATCGCTGGTATGCTGCGGTCGAGCGGCATGGCCTCCTTTTCCCTGAACTCGGATCAGCACTTCATCCACCTGAGCCGTGAGGACTCCATAGCGGATGCCAACCTTGCCCGCTGGAATTGTGGGATCGACGTGCAGTCCCAGTATGGACGTCACGCCCGTGAGAGCGCCGTCCTCGACCATCCAGTGTGCTCCCTGTGCGGTCTCTTCAGCGGCCTGAAAGATAAAACGCAGATGCGCGGACGGCACTTCAGATTCTGGCAGTCGATTGGACAGCGTGGTCAAAAGTTCTGCCGTCGCCAGAACCACAGTCGTATGCGCGTCATGGCCACAGGCATGCGCAACTCCGGGACAACCGGATGCGTATTCCGTGGATTTGCGATCCTGCATCCGCAGGGCATCGATATCAGCCCGAATTGCGATGATCGGTGCGTCTGAGGACGGTGATCCGATTTTCAGATCAGCAATGATGCCAACGCCACGTTCAGGAATGTTTGGGGCGATATCCATGGACGAAAGTCGATCAGCGATAAATCGCGTCGTCTTAATCTCATCGCCACTGGGTTCGGGATGCGTGTGCAGGTAGCGACGTGTAACGATCCACTCGGCACTCCGTTCGGCTGCGATGTGATCCAGCAGCAATTCGAACGGAATGATGCGTTCGACGTCCGCAGGAGAAACCCTCCAGCCTGATCCGGCATTCTTCGAGTTCATAACAATTTCCGTGCGAACATTGGGGACTACGCCGTAGCTTGACTCTCTAGAGTCGAGTGTCTTCCAGGGATTGCTCGACTCTGGAGAGTCGAGTGACGGGCTTCTCGGACTGCCGGTTAGAGTACCAGATAGGGCGAGCGGCGAATGTCAATCCCCTGATTTACCATGTGAACACCGCAAGCATCAGGGGACTTACGTTTCCCGCTCGCCTACTCTACGGCGACTTTCACGCGAATGGAAGTTGGTTTATTTTCATGGAAAACACCTTAAAACACCAACTTGCAAACCGTTGTCTCACGTCTGAGCAGCATGAATCGTTAAAAAAACGCGATTTGTTCATCAAAGATTCGAGGAATTGTGCCACCCGCCGCGCTTCGCATTGAACACCCGAACTGGCCTGCTAAGCTGTCACGTTTTTCCGATCTCACTTCTCTTATTGAGACTGACGATTCCACATGGCTGGTCCCGGTAAAGCGAGTTCTGCCCCCTCTGCGAAAGAGGTCATTTCAAACATTGCCACGGAGGCTCAAAAAGAGCTGGTCCTCGTCATGGACTTTGGCTCGCAAACCGCGCAGCTGATCGCTCGCCGTGTGCGGGAACAAAACGTCTTCTGTCAGGTCGTGCGCCATGATCTGGCTGCCGACCGAATCAGGGAACTCAACCCCAGAGGTATTATCCTGTCTGGCGGACCTGCCAGTGTCTACGGTCCCGGCGCGCCGACGATTGATCCTGAGATCTTTGAACTGAATGTTCCGATCCTCGGAATTTGTTATGGAATGCAGATCACGTGTCAAACACTCGGGGGAAAGATCCTGCCGGCACACGCTCGCGAATTCGGCCGCGCACCGTGTACACAGACATCCAAAGAACCATTGTTTGAAGGTATTGCCAGGACCTTTACAGCGTGGATGAGTCATGGAGATCAGGTAGAAACGCTGGCCAGCGATTTTGAAACAATTGCTTCAACATCAACCTGTCCAAATGCTGCAGTGCGACATAAGTCCCGCGTGATTTATGGATTGCAGTTTCATCCTGAAGTTACACATACACAATTTGGCGGTC
Organism: Planctomycetota bacterium; assembly: GCA_031429275.1. Classification (GTDB taxonomy): domain Bacteria; phylum Planctomycetota; class Planctomycetia; order Planctomycetales; family Planctomycetaceae; genus SXXK01. The sequence continues at coordinate 2,142 of JANOZG010000884.1, read as the reverse complement.
ATCTGTTGGCGAACTTCGTGCTGAAGGTTTGCGGCTGCGATGGAACGTGGAGAATCAGTTCGCTGATTGACCAGCAGAAGGAACGAATCCGAAAAATCGTGGGGACCGATCAGGTGATCTGCGGTCTGTCCGGCGGTGTTGATTCATCAGTCGTTGCTGCACTGATTTCATCAGCAATCGGCGATCAGTTGTCGTGCATTTTTGTGGACAACGGCATGCTGCGCAAAGACGAGCGGCAGCAAGTTGAAGAACAGTTCTCGAAACACTTCAAGACCGATCTGCACGTTGTCGATGCTCGTGAACGCTTTCTTGGCGAACTCGCGGGTGTGACAGATCCGCAGCAGAAGAGAAAGATCATCGGCAAGGTCTTCATCGACGTGTTTCGTGATGAGGCGAAGTCGATTCCGAACGCGAAATATCTGGCTCAGGGAACTCTGTATCCGGACGTCATTGAATCCGGTGCAAATCCGGACGGTCCAGCGGCGACGATTAAGTCGCATCACAATGTCGGTGGGCTGCCTGCAGAGCTGGGATTTGAGCTGATCGAACCTTTGCGAGACTTGTTCAAAGACGAAGTCCGCCGCATGGGGCTGGAACTTGGATTGCCGGATGTCATGGTCTGGAGACATCCGTTTCCGGGTCCGGGCCTGGCTGTGCGTTGTCTCGGCGAAGTGACCGAAGAACGCTTGAGCATTATTCGGGAAGCGGATGCCATTCTGATCGAAGAACTGCACATCGCTGGAATCTATCGCGACATCCAGCAGGCTTTTGTTGTCCTGCTGCCCGTGCAGTCTGTGGGCGTGATGGGTGATGATCGCACTTACGAAAATGTGGCGGCGATTCGAGCAATCCAGTCCGAAGACTTCATGACGGCGGATTGGTATCAATTCCCATACGACATTCTTGCAAAGATCTCCACGCGAATTATCAACTCTGTGCGAGGCATCAATCGCGTGGTTTACGACGTCAGTTCAAAGCCGCCCGCAACGATTGAATGGGAGTAGAATCATCAAGACAATTCTCCTGATGCGACACGCCAAAGCGGCTGCCGAAGAACCGGGCGAAACGGACTTCGATCGATGTTTGACAAGCACCGGCGCTTGCATGGCTCGGGAGACCGCTGCCGCCATGAAAGAACGTGGTTTCCGAATTGATCGCATCATCTCGTCGTCGGCCGTAAGAACTCGACAGACAGCAGACATGGTCACCGAAGAAATGCAGCTCGCTGTCAATCGATTGGATCTGGAAGAATTGTATTTGGCACCGGCCAGGACTTTTGAAGCGGTTGTCTGCGAACGAACATTTGACGACGAATCAACAGTCTTAGTCGTCGGTCATAATCCGGGCATTGCGGGTTTGATTTGTCGCTGGGCTGACCGAGCACTCGCTGTTCCGACAGCGATGGTGGCCGTTTTCGAATCAACGGCTGAAACATGGCAGGATGTTCGACTGACGAACGTCCATGTTCTGAAACTGGTCTGTCTGATCCAGGATGGCAAAGTTGTTTGACCCGTAACTTGACTCTCCAGAGTCGAGAGTTGTCACCGTGAGCAGGCTCGACTCTGGAGAGTCGAGTTACGATTTCATTATGCATCCCACGCTGCCGCCAACTCCGGATTCTGCTGACGAACTGCTGGCCTTGGTTGCGTTGTCACTGGCGGCAGGAATTGGGCCGAAACTGCAATCGGCGTTGTTGGAACACTTTGGCACTGCAAGTGACGTACTGTCGCAGCCTAAAGACGTATTACTGACCGTCAACGGGATTGGCCCCAAAACCGCGACATCGATCACGGACAAGGGATTGCGGGATGAAGCCCGCGCGTTGTTACAGGAATGTCGTGCCTTAGATGTTGATGTTCTCGATCAGCAGCACAGCGACTATCCACAGCGTCTGAAGGAGATTTGCGATCCGCCAACTGTAATCTATCGCAAAGGAGTGCTGTTGCCTCAGGATGAATTGTCGATCGGCATCGTCGGTTCAAGGCGCTGCACGGCTTATGGTCGTCGGCAGGCGGAACGCATGGCAGCAGCGTTGTCGCGAGCTGGTTTCACAATCGTCAGTGGTCTGGCTCGCGGAATCGATGCCGCCGCACATCGTGGCGCATTAAAATCCGGAGGCCGCACGCTGGCGATTCTGGCGAG
>JANOZG010000883.1:0-3881 GCA_031429275.1 Planctomycetota bacterium | reverse complement strand
TCCGACGATGGGCTCCATGTTCATCCTGATCGCAACTCATTCCATGATGCACGCAGGGCAGCTTGTTCCGGTCCGTCGGGAACTTGGGAAACCGGTGCTGATTTAGGTGCTCAGTCAGCAATGGTTCAATGGGTGGCCGGGGTTGGGGGGCGTCAGCCCGAAACCCTGGGAATTCGTTCGCTTCGCTCAGTCCAGCCCCGGCCACCCAATCTGTCGAGGCAATGCCTCAATGCACTTGTTCAGGTCCAATTCGAAACTCCAAAATGACGTCTGTCGATACAAGACGCCCGCTCCGTCCGGTTGTCAAACAAATAAGACCAGGATGGATCTGAAGAGCCGTTCTGCCAGGAAAGCTCACTTCACATCGCTGCATTTTCAAAAGCATCATTTTATGACCAGTATTATCAACTCGTCGTTTCAATCCCGGGCCTTCGTTGTCACGTGGCTGTTTACCCTCGTCATGGCCGGCACCGGCACGAACATCGCGACGGCGGAGGAACTTCCGGCAACAGCGAAACCTGTCGACGGTTTGATGCTATCCGATCTGGATGTGCGACAAGATGAAAACCGACTGTACTTTGTAGTGCCGTCAGGAAAAACGGCTCCAGCCAAAATCAACCTGCCTCGACTGGGCAATGTTGTCCGAAGCATTCGATGGATTGGTGAAGACAAGGCAACCATGCAGGTCAAGTCTGAGCCGACGGAATGGTCGATCGATGTGACGCCACAACCCGCAAATTCAGCAGCTGTGATCATCGCGGAACTCGATGCCCCGGTCGAACTTTTCCACAAGACGATCACGGCACGCCCGGACAAGACATCTGGCATCATTCTGCTGCCGGCGAAATATGCATCGACCCACGGCGAAAAACTGCGATTCGAGCCACAGCCGCACAAGAATACAGTTGGATACTGGGCCAACCAAAAGGACTTCGCTGAATGGACTTTCCAATGCGACAATGCCGGTGAGTATGAAGTCGATATTTTGCAGGGATGCGGCAAAGGGCACGGCGGCAGTCAGGTGAAACTGCAGGTCGCCGATGAGTCTCTGGACTTTGTTGTCGAAGAGACCGGCCATTTCCAGAACTTCATCTGGCGGACGCTGGGGAGTATCAAACTGGTGGCCAGTGATGCGACAGAACCAACTCAGCTGATGCTGACGCCGCAAACCAAACCCGGTGGAGCCGTGATGGATGTGCGAGCGATTCGGCTTTGTCCAAAAGGCAGCACGCGGACGTTTGAGTCGGAACTTGCCGATCCAAAATCGCTGCCTGCGAAATAACTGATGTTTCTCTTTCTGAAAGAATCCCGTGCTCGTACTTGGTCTGGATATTGGTGGAGCGAATATCAAAGCGGCAACATCCGATGGCGACTGCGTCAGCGTGGCGTTCGCGATCTGGAAGAATAAAACCGGGCTGCTGCAGGAATTGAAGCAACTGTCGTTGACGGCAGTAACTCAGCCAGACCTTGTCGCACTGACGATGACAGCGGAACTCGCAGATTGCTTCGAAAGCAAGGCCGAGGGTGTTGAGTTTATTATCACAACGGTCGCAGAAGCATTTCCCGATTCGGTCGTGCGAGTCTGGCTGACTTCGGGCGAATTTGCGGAACCTCATGACGCGATTGAGTTGCCTCAGCTTGTCGCCGCTGCCAACTGGCATGCATTAGCAACGTGGGCTGGACGAGCGGTCCCGGTCGGCCCGGCCTTGCTGATCGATGTTGGGTCCACGACGACAGATGTGATTCCATTGTTGAATGGTATTCCATGTCCTCAGGGTTTGACGGATCTGCAACGCCTGGCGTATTCGGAACTCGTCTATACAGGAGTTCGCCGCACGCCAATCTGCGCCATTGTGCAGCACGTGCCGCTGCTGGACGAATCGCAGACGAACGACGTGAATTCGGCTGACACCTTGCCAATCCCAGTGGCCGCAGAGTTGTTTGCGACGTCACTGGATATCCATCTGATCAACGGAGATATCGCTGCCGATCCGCAGGATTTTAATTCGGCTGATAACCGACCGGCGACACAGGAAGCGGCCATGAATCGCCTGGCTCACGTTGTCTGCTGCGACCGCGACGAAATCTCGGACGTTCAACTGTCGTTTATCGCCCAACACATTGCTGACCAACAGGTCGCACAGATGGGCTCGGCGGTGATCGATCGATTGCGATATGTGAGTGACCTGGCGGGAGGCACGCCGGACTCGGTGCAGATCCTGCTCAGCGGAAGCGGCGACTGGCTGGCAGAAAAAGTGATCGCAAAGTGCGGTGTTGTCCCGCAGCAGCCACCGATTCAGTTACGGACAATGTTTGTTCGCAATGTCACCGATTCCGCCTGTGCCTTTGCTGTCGCGCGACTTGCGGCAGAACGCTGTCTGGATGATCTATTGCCGGTGAGCGATTTATACGGTCAATAGGAATTGATTCGGCGGACAGTCGATCGGCGCGTGGACGATAATCGGACGTCCTTTCATCATCGCTTTAAAACTGGATCAAGCCACAGAGCCCAGTCTGCACCCAGCCCGTCTTTCGTTGGATCTGTGAGAAGTTCAACCTGCTGGATACCATTGAGATCGACGTCGAAGTCGACCATTTCGTCCGAATTGACCACAGGCGACTTCCACAACGTCTTTCCGTCGCCTTTGATTTCGAACTGCACTGAGCCGTCATGACCGGATGCCAATCCAGCTTTGCCGCTGAGCGTTTGCCACGTTCCGTTGAGCTGATACATGTGGGTCGCAGGAGCGTGAGCGTAGATTCCGGTTTCGAAAATCTGCCCGCCGGATTCCAGCAGAATAGCTTCATCTGGCACTCGGTCAAACACTGGTTGACCCCAGCCAACCTTGGCCGTTGTCGGTTTGAAGTGCGTCACGTTGATGCTTGTTGAATCGCCGCCATATTCCGCCGGTGTCTGTTCGGCTGTCGATGGCTGCAGCAACGAACGTGCGATGGCAGCCGCTTTTTCGGATTTGATTTCATTGGCGAGTTGCTTAGCACGGCTTTGGTCTTTGCTGGTGAGCGCCGCAATGAACGGCGCGAGTTCCTGTCGCATCTGCATCGAAGACAAGTCCGGTGTTCCATCTGCGGCGACACCATAGGAATATCGATACTTGGTTTGCGACATTTGACCAGCGGCCGAACCATTCGCATGCAGTGGAAACAGTCGCAGTTCTCCCCGTTTGCCTCGAGCCAGAGCATCGGATTGCAGCGTAAATCGACCAGTCGCATCGGGCACAGCGGAGGCCGTGGTGGCGTTGTAGTCGCCGCCACCGTCGGGGTCGAAATAGGCGACAACCGCGTACACCGGAGGCGACCCGTTGACGATACCGGTGACTGTGATAGCTTTGCCCTCTGCTGTGATGGACAGATTGTCGATGGCTGCGGTTGCATCTGTCTTCAGGCCTTTCACGGATCCGGAAAACTGAGGATGTGAGGCAAGACGAAGAGCGTGAGCCAAAGTCAGAAAGCTGCCGCGTCCTTCGCCACGAAGTTCATCGCCATATGATCGGTTCCCCGAACCCATCAACGCCGTCCCGCGAACCGCTTCGTCTGGCCGCTCTTCGCAATGCGGCAATCCAAGAGCATGGCCAAGTTCATGTGCAATGCCACCGATGAAAATGGAATTGTGTTTGCCGAGCGAAATTCGTCCGTATTGCCCATCCTGGATTATTGGTTCTTTAAGGCTCAGATTGGTCGCATCGAGCTCCGGCGAATCGAGCTGCCATGCAGTGCCGCTGCGAAAGGAACCGCCGGCGTAGTAGGGAGAATCGTGCGTGAACTTGAGCGTCTTTTCGTCCCATGTGGCGAGGTTGCACATGATGAGAATTGTCTCGTTATCCGCATCAATACCGGCGGCCTGCAGCACTGGCAGACATTCT
>JANOZG010000882.1:0-2281 GCA_031429275.1 Planctomycetota bacterium | reverse complement strand
CACCCTGTGTCTCCAACGGCTGATCCACTGTCGACACCGTAACGACTCATTGAACAGCATCGCTTCAGCAATCCGATTCAGCCCAGCCCACGAAAACGTGGCTGGGCTGATTGCATTCATACGTTGGCGATCTGCCGCCACATGGTCGGGTGTCAAAAATCATCTTGGTTCAGGTATGAATATGGAAATGTAAGTTTGCGGAACCGTGCATACGTAGTTAGCCTTAGCACATACAGTTTTACAGTCTGAGTACAGAACGGGTGAGGCGGCTGAGGTGACGACGAAGATCCGACTGAATTGCACGAACTGTAATCGTTCAATCAGTGTTAATCCGGAAAATGCCGGTAAGAAGATCCGGTGCCCGGATTGCCAAACCGTGCTCACGATTCCGCAGCCGTCCGCTGAAGGTAGCGAGAATCCGCCTCGCCGCAAAAAATCCGCTCCCGCTGAAAAGAGCGACGAAGCGACCACACAAGCCAGTCCGCAATCGTCGTCGGAGTCCAATCCCAAACCGACACGTCCCGCACGGCGAAAACGCAGCGACGCAGCAGACCCGGACAATATCTGGGCGCAGCCGTTATCCAGCTATTCTTCGCCGCCGATTGAAGAACATGAATTCGAACAATTTGGAATTCAACGTCGTCAGCCTAAAGTACGTGAAGCAGAAACTGGCTTATCAGAAGTTTCGCTCAAGGGGCCAATCGTCATTTGCGTTGTCGGATTACTGATAGGACTTGTCTCAATCGGTTTGGCCTTTGCAGTGCCTCAGTTTGGGCTGTACCTGTCATATGCGGCTATCGGGATCGGCGCGTTGCTGAGTGTCTGGGGTCACTGGCAGATTCGAGCTCTCGCGTTCAGCGAATCGTCGCTCACGGGCTTCTTGTATCTCTGGTTTTTTCCGTACTCCATGTATTTCATTTTCTCACGCTTCAGCGAAACGAGGACCGCATTCTTCGCCCAGCTACTCGGCAATGTTGTTGCGATCGCAGGAATCATTGGGATGGTATTGTCGAACATTCAGCTTGAGAAAGCGTCTGGCACTGAAAGCGTACAACGCGACGCGCTGAATCGCATCATTGTAGTAGCAAGCCTGTGAGCTATGATTTTAGTCCATCGCCAAAAAGTTAGGCATGACCCGCGTCTTAATTCATCAGACGTTCTCCCGCTCGCACATTAGAATCCCGATTGACCGCGTCGTGAAAATCCCAGGTGAACTCCAAACCCTGCGATTTTTAAGCCGAATCGCTCACTTTGCGAAGACTCGGCAACCAGAGTTAAGGTCAACTCCGTTTCGGCACGCCCTGTGCATCAGTCCAGCAGCGGAAGCCTTCCTGAATTCAGCGGCGTTCGAGATTTGATGCCCGTCGAACTGCATTTTCAAACCGTTCGCACCCCACCGAGGATCTGATTGTTCTTATGGTCAATACTGATCAACTTCGTCGAGATATGACTCTGCTGGAAGAAATGCTGCGGCAGATTGTGACAGAAGACGAAGGCAGGGACGCCGTTGAACTCGTTGCGGAAATTCGTCATCTGGCTCGCGACCGTCGCAGCAATGTGCCGGGTACAGAAGCCGCATTGTCGCAGCGCATTCATGGACTCAACGAAGATCAGGCACGGCTGGTCGCGAGATCGCTGAGCATCTTCTTTGACCTGGCCAATCTGGCCGAAGATCGTCAGCGTGTGCGTGTCCTGCGGCAGCGGGAACTGCTGAAGCATCCTGATCCGATCAGCGAATCCATCGGTGCGTCGATTCAGCAGTTGAAGGCCGCCGGACTCTCGGCCCATCAGGTTCAGCGAGCGCTGGATCAACTGGATGTGGAGTTGGTCTTTACGGCTCATCCCAGCGAAGCCAAGCGGCGTTCCATTCGTTCCAAACTTCGACGCATGCGGCAGTGTCTGGAAGAGTTGGACCGAGCCGACCTGCTGCCTCGTGAACGAGCGGGCACGGAGACTCGACTGAAAGCCGATCTGACCGTGCTGTGGCAGACTGAGTTCCTGCGCCCGATGCGACCATCGGTTCTGGAAGAAGTCGAACGCGGGCTTTCAATTATGCCTCGGCTGTGGGAAGTTGTTCCAGAAATCTATCTGTCAATGCGCCAGGCGCTGGCACGCGAATATGCGGAACATGACTTTGCCATTCCGAGGTTTCTGAGGTTCGGATCGTGGATGGGTGGTGATCGAGACGGACATCCGGGCGTCACATGGGATATCACCGAACGCACGCTGGTGTGGCTGCGAGATACCGCGATTGACCGACATCTGGACTGGTGTCGAAAGC
>JANOZG010000881.1:0-10998 GCA_031429275.1 Planctomycetota bacterium | reverse complement strand
CAGCGGCCCATTTGCCAGGGGAGATTTCCATGAGGCCATTGGTCGGTCGTCCATGCATTCCGGCCAGCAGATCTTTGAGCGGAATCTCCTGTTCGCCGATTTTGCAGGTGCCCGTCAGACCGAACCAATCACGCTGCCTTGACACGGTGACGCGAACATTGTTGGCCGTCAATCGTCCGATCACGTCAAAGCGACTGACGGAATCTTTGTGCCAAAGGACAACCAGCTCCCCGAGTTCCACTGCGGCACTGGCATCCGACAACAGATTACTAATGTCGTCCGCATCCGAAATTCGCCACCCGCAGCGACTGATCGGCACCCCGCGTTTCAGCTTAAGCTCCGTCGCCAGCTCGCGAGAACGGTGCACTTCATCCGGTAAATCGCGAACATACTGAACAGGCTTGCCGTCGAGCGTTTCGTGAATCCGGACCAGTCCTTCTCCCGGTGATTGCAGCATCTGATTCCGATCGCGCACCTGAATCGAGGCATCCAGCATGCCGTTGCGTCGCAGTTGCAGGACAAGTGTCATCTGGCCGTTGTATTTCACTTCCTGTCCGGCAACGGATTCCGGCAGTCGCACGGCCATGCAGGATCGCAACGGTTCCAGCTCTTTCAATAACGCATCTTTCTTGTCGAGCGGAATGATTTCGGTCTGCTTCTTCAGATGCAGACAAATCTCGCTCGAATGCGGCGGCCCGGAAAAGTAAAACGCCTGACGTTTCTCCTGCAGGACAACGAGAACACCACGTTTCGCGTCGGCGAAATGCGTTTGACTCCCTGAAGGCTGGGCATTGACCAAATCACTTGCAGATGTGGAAAGCTGTAGCCCTCCCTCAACTTCCCGTACGATGATTTCCAGCGGTCGCGACACCAGTTCGCAGTCATCGCGATCAAATGTAAATTGGTCACTACCTGCCAGAATTCGCAGGGCTTCCGCAAGATCAATGGAAGGCGATTGCCACCGGTCCTGTTTGATGATTTCTGACAGCTGGTGATCAACAGACGTCCATTGATCACGGGGCGATTTCATGAAAGCCTCTAACGTCGTCTCTTTGCCTTTCGTCCAGCCACCGTTCTTTTTCTCCTGCTGCTGGCAAGGCTGCAGTAACATGGACTTGTAATGTGCATCAAGCTTAACATTCCAGACGAACCGCATGAGCGGCTTATCCATGACAGAAGTTTCGTCCGCCGTTGGCGTGACCAGACGGGCATTTCGAGCCAATGACTGCAGCATTGAAAAGGTTTGCTTCAGCTGCCGATCAGCAAAACCTTCACCCAGAATCTTCGCCACAAGTTCAGACTGCGGATTATTCAGCAGATCCCTGAGTTTTCCGGCCATGAAGTAAGTGTGTTCACACAAATCGTGATGTCCACAATTGCATCCGGCGGAGAACGTGCGTTCTTCCAGACTGAAAGCCCATGAAGCACGATACGTCGAGGCGCCGCACTTCAGAACAACATCACAACCTTCTTCAGGTCTGACCGTTTTGACTTCCAGCGAGCCCTTGACCTCGTCGCCACGTCTTCGTTTATCAAGGCCATGCCCGCTGATCAGCGAGCCAATCGCGCCCTGCCATTCATTCAGCAGATCACTGGCGTTCGTGACGGTCTTCTGCTTGACTCTTACCGGATTCGCACCCGGGAAACTGATGCCGAGCTCACTCAGCATTTTTGCGATTTCAGCATCGCTGGAAAAATCCTGAGCACTGAGTCTGACCGGACGTTGTCTCTGGTTCTTGCGAGCCATCGTTGTCGCCTCCCTGCAAATGAACCGTGAATCTGTCAGGGATAAACAGCCCTGGCACTCTACCCAGCGACTTCTTCGCCGAGTCGCTTAATGCTCGCAGGTGACTTTTCCGCGTCAAGTGCCGCCGAGCCCTTTTCCTGTCGAGCGAAGGCAATTACTCACGGAATCGCAAAACCGCTTCAGTTCATGTTCACAGCTAAAAGCCAGGTTAGTGTCGTGATTGCCACGTTTCATGCCGATTCTTTTGCAGGCTGGAAGCTTACGCCACAATCATCGCTGGACGAGCCTAAAAATTACACCACAGGCATTCAGTCTTCGTCTCTTTGACCTTGCCAGACGCAGCTTTGTTATCGATGAGGTATTCATGGCGATTCCAGCCATGCTTCATTTCCCACTCACTGTAAAGTGAGCTGGGGTATCCGCTGAGCATAAACTTCCCTTCAATCCCGGCGAGCACATCCAAAAGTTTGCGATGCTGGTCTTCCGTCATTTCATGGAAATATTCGCCAGTCGTGGATCGCGTTTCGTGAACGTACGGTGGATCACAATAGAACAAAGTGTTCGGACCGTCCTGTTTGCGGATCACGTCGCAGGCATCCTGATTCAGGATGAGTACTTTTCGCAGTCGCTCATGAACATCCGGAAGTCCATCAACCACACTCAGCCAGGCATTCACTTGTTCGTTGATGCGACCACGCGTCCGGTTGCGTGAAAGTGTCGCAAAATCCTTCATCAGCCCCTGGCGAGATTGCCGCGCCAAAACAAAAAACCGATGGGCCCGCGTCACGCGGTTTTCGGACGTGTCTTTCATCTCCTCAGTTGCTGCAGTCTCCGAAGCCTGAAAGGCCGCCTCAAACTCGACTTCGCTAAACGGTGTCAGTGCGACTTTTTGTCGGAACGCTTCGAAATCGACAGGACTTTGCAGGACCTTCCAGAAATTCGTCAGCTCCCCGTGAATATCGTTAGCGACCTCGCTCGACCCCTTGACCGCTGCGAGAAGTTTCGGATTCTCGGGCGACAGGAACCAATCACGTTCCGGATCGCGCGCCAGTAGAATGCCGCCGCCGCCAAAAAAAGGTTCGACGTAGTGCAAATGCGGCGGCATCAAGCCGATGATCCAGTTCCGGAGATAGTATTTTCCGCCGTGCCATTTAAGTGGCTGTGTCAGATTCTGCATTCATTTTCCTCGTTCGCGACTTTCATTTCGGGATACTTACGAAAGCCTCCGAAAGATACTCGAACCGGGCACGTGCCTGAGAGCAGGCAACACCAGATTCTCAAATATATCCACGCGGTCTTTTGCGATATCTTCCCAAGACTTCGTTAAAGTTCATTCGCGAACTGGCAAAGAAAGAAGTCGCCCAGTGGCTGAACTTGATCGCTCGGAGAATTTTATGTTCATGCCCCAGCAATAAAGAAAATATTCGCGTTGGTCGATCAATGCGACTGTTCGCAAATCGCAAGATACTGAAGAAGAGCAGGCTCGAAGCTTGAAAAGTGGTCGCCGGGTGCCGATGAAACCGTCAGCTTACCCCCAACCTTCGCTTGTTCGGCATTCGCGGCTTTGCCCTCGGCACCAAAGGCGTCCTGCGTTCCCAGGCATGCATAGTGTGGAAACTGCATGTATTGAATGTTGCCGAACAGTGTTCGCATTTCACATTCTTTTTGGTCGCGATAGTTAAACGGGCAATCATCACTCCAGCCCCAAAACACTTCGCGCGGATACAATCCGCCGGAGCTGCCGGAATGCTGTACCGGAACATTTTCACGCAGAGACAGCATCGCAGAAACGCCGCCGCCAACACTGTGACCAAACGCAAAGATGCGAGATTTGTCTACGCCCAGTTGAGCAGCCAGCCATTCGGCAGCAGCCTTGGCATCTTCGACTTCGCCCAGGAACATTTCGAACGCTCCAGGATTGCCGTTTTCACCACGCAACATCGGACACATGACAACGTAACCAGCATCCATGAATGCCTGACATGCCTGAAGATCCCCGGCCCCGAACGCAAAACCGCCGTGCAGAAACATCAATGCTGGCCGAGGTGCCGTGGATTCGCCGGGCGGCGTATAGACCCATGCCTGCAGATCCAGGTCGCCGGATTTATATTTGATCTCTTTCACGTTATCGAAGGGAACTTCGTGATCAAAATCCTGCGGTGCCGGGCCAGTTTTAGTCAGCTTTGTCTGAAACTCCGACAGTCGTTGCGTATACGGAATGGGTGACGGTTCGACCGCCTGGCCGCAGCCGACACAGACAAGCACCAAGCTAAGCAGAGCTTGACGAATGGTTGTATTCACGAATCATGAATCCTTGATGACGTGCTGTCAGCTACTGATCAAGACAATGGACAGGTATCAACCGCCGCATCTCGCACCGAGAGTGCGCGATCTGTATCACTAATCACGCGCTCCAGCTCCGCAATCGATGTGACTTTATCGATGACTTTGCGGCGTGTTGAATCTTCCAGACTGATCATGCCATCATTGATGGCCACCTGACGAATTCGATAAGAAGGTTCACCTTCGTGAATGGCATCCTGAATGGCATCCGTCAGTTCCATGATTTCAAAGACTGCCGTACGTCCTGAATAGCCCGTGCGGAAATTCATGTCCGTTGGAATACCTTTGGCTACTTCAACCGAATCCGGACCATTGACACCAAGCAATCGACGGGCAGTTTCATCCGCCACGATCGTCTCTTGTGACGTCTCGCAAACTTTTCGCACGAGCCGTTGAGAAATCACTCCGCGAAGACAGTCGGCAATTGCTGCGGACGAGATCCCAAAGCCGCGCAGCACGTCCACCGCCCCGGCCGTGTTGTTGGCATGCAGCGTTGACAGCACAAGGACTCCGGACGTAGCTGCGCGGCAGGCGATTTGCGCGGTTTCCGCATCACGGATTTCGCCGATCATCAGAATATCCGGATCCTGCCGAAGTGTTCCGCGAAGTGCCGTCACAAACGTCAGGCCCGTCTTGACATCAATCTGAATCTGATTGACCCCGGCAATGCGTCGTTCGACAGGATCTTCAATGGTCACAACGCTCTTTTCGGTACTGTTGAGTTCACTCAACATGCTGTAGACGGTTGTGCTCTTTCCTGAACCGACAGGCCCGACAACCAGCAGCAGTCCATACGGCGCACCAAGCAGTCTTCCGGCAGCGGCGAACTGGTCGTCATAAAACCCAAGCTGCGTCAGCGAACTAAGCCTGGACGAGTCCGGCATCAGACGCAGCACCAGACGTTCGCCTTTTACTGTTAATGAACTGCCAACGCGGATATCACGCGGCAACCCGGGAAACGCATCCGCCGGGATCGCTCCGTCTTTCGGCAAGCGACGTTCGGTGATATCCATGCCTGCCATTACTCGAATGCGCGAAACCAACATGGCCGCCTTGTCTGAGGGGATCGGCAAGATGTCCTGCAGCACACCATCGACTCGAAAGCGGATTCGTGTGCCGAAATTTGTCGGGTCCAGATGAATATCCGTTGCGCCGTGAGCGCAGGCACGCTGCAGCAAGACGTTTGCAATGGAGGCCGGCTCCACAACGCTGAGCAGTTCCTCCAGCTCAGCCACCAGCGCCATATTTCGAGTCAGCTTCTGCGCAGTGCGGTGCGACCGATGACCCGATTCCGCCTGGGTGCCCCCAGTCTCGTTCGACGAAACTTCGTGTTTCACTTTGCATTCTCCAATGTTGACTTTTACTTTAATTCCACAGCAGATTTCGACTCATCCGCGTCGGGAGTTTCAGGACGAACAACCATTTGCTTCGCCGCCTCCGCTTGTTCATTGTACTTGCCAAATGCCACCGGGCTGCCTTCAAAACCAAGCGATGACAGCACGGCAATACCAAGAATCAGCGCCATCGACGAAACAACACGATGCCATCCGGAATCTTTGATAACGGAAATTAGACCTGTGGCGACTGCTGCAGCGGCAAACAGCAGTGCCGTTAGCTGAGCGTTCACGCCCATTACTTCGGATCGATTCATCAGCATGGCAACGATCGCGACAGCAGCAATCGCAGCGCACGGCACAGCCACAAGCATCAGGAATTGTCGTTCTCTCTTTTCCACGATGGCCGCCCTGGAGACGCCGAGTTCATAGACGGCTTCTTCGCGATCGTTAACAACCGACCACAACTTCCAGAGGCCCGCAGTCTTGAGCACCTCTGTTACGTTTTGATTTGGGCTGACAAGCGTAAACTGGCCGTTGCGTTCCTTCATGACCTTCCAGATGCGCACAAGAGAAGCAATCAGGCCGCTATTGATCATCTTCAGCTGGCTCAGATCAACCATCACACTCAGGTGTTCAGATTCACGGAGTCGGCGAATGACGTCGCTTGTTGCCGCTTCGACTTCGTCCCAGTCCTTCGTCATTCCGGATGGAAGAAACTGTACAGAATTAAATCGCTTCTGACTCTGCATTCGGATTGGGGAGTCCGGAGAACTGCTGAGGGAGTTATTGCCGTCAGAGATCTGCGTCGCTGAAACAATCTTATTCCCGGCATCGTCAGAAACATTCAGCGCTTTGATGCTTGCTTCGGCGGAATCCACAACCGTCCACAATCCATCCAGTCCGTTCTGCTTCAACTCGTCGCGAATCGCCATTTGAGATGCGAAGATGACAAAACGCCGATCCGGCTGCGGCATTGCTTTCCAGACTCGTACCAGCGAAGGCAGCAGGCCCGCAGGAATCCTCTGCAGTCGCGACATGTCAATCTGCACAGCCGATGTGCCGGCATCTCGCACCAGATCCGACAGAACTGCCGTGGCGTTTTCGACATCACTTGAAGACATGGCCTCCAACGCCGTCGTAAAGCCCAGGACACAGTATTTGGAATGTTTTTCGAATACGAATCCACTCATGTTTCGCGTGCTCATTGCTACATTGGCAACCATCGAATCACGACGTACGTCCTGTGCCTGAGACATCACATCGTGTGCAGAACAGAATCAAACGAAGACAGACTCCAGTCCCTCAGCATAGAAGATTTGGTCCAGTCACGACAGCAACCGAACGACTGATTCATCACAGATTTATCCATCTTCAAGAAGAATTCGGGCGTGCGTTTCAAGTGGCCGATCACTAGTCGGTGTGGCGAGGCTCGCGCTTCCATGTATGCTGAGATCGCCCAAACCTCGCTTGATGAATTCCGACCTGTGACAGGTCAGATTACGTCTTCCGCACAACAAACAACACGGGAGATGTCGGGTTATTCGAATCACCGTCGATGCGAGATGTTTCAAACTGATCTGTCGGCAAATCGGCCAGGCATCGTTCTACGATTGTGGCTTCTTCCAGTCCACCGGCATGGCCGCGATATGCGATGATTGTCACCGCTCCACCGAGCTTTAACATTTCGCTGGCGGCTTGTATCGCTGCTCGCGTTGAGGTTGAGCCCGTTGTGACTTGCTTGTCGCTGCCAGGCAGGTATCCAAGATTGAACATCACGGCTTTCACCTGGAGACCAGCCGACCGCAGGGAATTCAGTTCAATGGCATGATCAGCAAGTCGCAGATCTGCGAAGAGCCCTGCCCTTTCCAATCGACCTGATGTGCTTTCTATCGCCGATTGCTGGATATCTATCGCAATTGCATGACCGGTTGCTCCGACGAGAATTGCCAACAGCTGGGTATCGTTACCATTGCCGGCGGTGGCATCGATTACCGTATCTCCCCGCTCCACGATTCTGCGTATGACATTATGCGCCAGTTGAGTCAGCGATTTTGGCCGCTGATTGGCTTTCGCTCCATCAGAAGCCTGCGACTTGCCTGGCAGAATGTCGATGATCTCCTGCAGATTATTGCCGACAGGTTCACCGAGGAGCATATTCTTCAAAACATCAGCTGCGACCGGTGCCAGCAGTGCCCCGCGCGACCCCAATCCATTCAGAACAAATACACGAGCATGCTCCGGATGCTGTCCAAGGATCGGCTTGCGCCGTTTGGTACCCGCGCGAACCGCTGCCACATGTTCAATGACGTCCGGAGTCGCCTTTGTAATCTTCTGCAGGCCGCTGAGCAGTTCCTGTCGACCGCTCGCGGTTGGTTCCTGATTCAGTTGCTGCCTGTCGTAGGTCGCTCCAACAAGAAAACTGCCGACCTGATCTTCAGTTGAATCTGGCACGATCCATACTCCCTGATGCACAACTTTGTCTTGTGTCCAATGGGCCAGTTTGACTCGCAGGATTTCGCCTTTGGCCGGTCCGTCAGGGATTTCAGTAAACCACCGATTCGTACTCGGCTGCCATCCCTGACAGAACACCACAGCGGTACTGCTGATATCCAATGATGCAATCGAGACTCGATCTTCTGTCACCTGAATGTCTGATTCAACATTCAACTCCGCCTGCTGGTACTGTCCAAGCGAAGAGAAATAGGACTGAGTCTGATCGAGAAATCGACGAACGTTCAAACGCGCTGCAGTGCGCATTTCAATTCCGAATGTCTTGCCGTGCTCATCAACCATCGCAGTGAAGTCGATATCGGCACTTGTAAACTTCTGCTCGAAGAGCCTGCGTTCCTCTTCGTCCACGAACATTCGAATCGCAGGCTTTTCAGTCAGAAGCTGCAGATTCTGTTCAGCCTCTATCCGCTGATAAAATGCTGACGCGGCCCGATAATTTTCTTCGTAGCGCAGCGCGCGTGCCAGTCGTCGGCCCGTCAGCGGAGTGAGCAAACCGGCGGCGACTCGTGACGCAGTCACCCGTTCGCCGCGATCAACGATCATCAGACGCTGGCCAGCCCAGTGCAACGACCACGCAAGACACGAACCGGCAAGCCCCTGGCCGACAATCAATACATCAATGTCTGGCAAGCCATGCCTTCCGGATATCGCAGCAGGAATTCGAGGACTTCATTATTGATCACTCAAAGAATCGCGTCCGAGAACTCAATGACGGGATGTGCATGTGCACGATACTGCTGAACACTTTGGACGTCAACACATTGAACATTTTGCTGCACTCGCCCGACGCGGCAGAAAGTTCGCGCGTAATCGTTGTCTTTTCATCGGGATGCTGTTTATCCTGTACGTTGTGTTTACAAATTCTGCTTGCCTTTACATCAGCCTTTATTGGAAAGGTTCCCGCCCATGGCTGTGACGCCAAATCCGAATCGTCGTACATTCCTGCAGACCACCGCCGCTGGATCTGCAGCCTTCCTGTCGTCTTCAATCTTTGTTTCAGAAGCCGGTGCGAAACCGACCCGCACCATGCTGGAAAAACTCAACGTCGCCTGCATCGGCACTGCAAACCGAGCGGCCGAAGACGTCAGTGGGGTCATGAGCGAAAACATCGTCGCGATCGTCGATGTCGATTCCACTTATCTCGGCAAAGCCAAAGCTATGCTGACTGAAAAGAATCATCTCGAACCACGCTGTTACGCCGACTATCGCGAAATGATTGAAGCGGAAGGCGATAAAATCGATGCCGTAGTGATCGGCACAACCGACCATCACCACGCTCCCGCATCAATTCGTGCCATTCGAGCCGGCAAGCATGTGTACTGCGAAAAGCCGCTGACTCACACTGTGTTTGAAGCACGATTGATCGCCAAAGCTGCTGCGGAAAAAGGCGTCGCGACTCAACTCGGCACGCAGATCCATGCGGAAAACATCTATCGACGTGTTGTGGAAATCATCAAGTCCGGCGCGATTGGTGACGTCACAGAAGCACACGTCTGGGTCGGTAAGGGCTGGGGTGGCGGTGAACGACCAGCAAACGGCGATCCTGTTCCGGCAAACCTGAACTGGGATCTGTGGCTCGGCCCTGCTCCGGAACGTCCTTATGCAAACGGCATGTATCACCCAGCCAACTGGCGTCGCTGGTGGGACTTTGGTCAGGGCACACTGGGCGATATGGCCTGCCATTATATGGACTTGCCGTTCTGGGCTCTTGATCTTCGCCATCCAACTCGGTGCGAGGCAGAAGGACCTCCGGTTCATCCAGAAACCTGTCCTCTGGGTTTGATCGTGAAGTATGACTTTCCAGCTCGAGGATCAATGCCGGCTTGTAAACTGACATGGTATGACGGCGACCTGATTCCAAAGAAGGTCAATGGTCAGACCGTTCCGGCCAACGGCGTGATGTTTGTCGGAACCGACGGCATGATGTTCGCCGACTACGGCAAATACAAGCTGTTCCCCAGCGACAAATTTGTGGCCTTCAAGCCACCGGCAGAGACAATTCCCAATTCTATCGGCCATCACGCCGAATGGATCAAAGCCTGCAAGGACGGCTCGCCGACAACCTGCAACTTTGACTATTCAGGCGCTCTGACGGAAACAGTGTTGCTCGGCAACGTCGCTTATCGACTGGGCAAAGTTCTGGAGTGGGATGCCGCAAATCTGGTGGCAACCAACGTGCCAGAGGCAGCGCAGCTGATTACCAAAGAATATCGAGCTGGCTGGGAAGTCGCTTAACAACTGACTCAACGTTGAGACTCGCATCCAAGTCTGGGAGTCTATTCAATAAAGTGTCGGCTGAGGTGTCGTCATTCACACCTCAGCCGTTTGTTTGCGCTTAATCGCCATTACGCCTCAATCACCACCAGCAAATCACCCGTTTCCACTCGGCGACCGGGTTGAACCAACACATCACGAATTTTGCCATCGAGATCTGCCGTGATCGTGGTTTCCATTTTCATGGCTTCCAGAGTCAACAGCTTCTGGCCTTTCTTAATCGGTTCACCGACCTTAACGGCCACAGCCACAACCATCCCTGGCATCGTCGAGCCAATTTGACCAGCGATCGCGGGATCCGCTTTGATGCTGGCTTCGGCAGAAGCTTCAATCGACTGGTCGACCACCGTGATTTCTCGCGGTTGACCGTTGAGTTCAAAGAACGCAGTACGAGTGCCGTCGGCGTGTGGCGTGCTGACCGACACGAAACGAATGATAAGCGTCTTGCCGGGCTCAATATCGACGGAAATCTCTTCGCCGGGTTCCAATCCAAAGAAGAAGTTCGGCGTCGGAAGTATGCTGACATCCGAATACATCATCTGATGCTTGGCAAACTCTTCGTAAACACGTTCATACAACAACCAGGAGATCACGTCCTGGCCAGTCGGCTCGCCTTCCACCATCTCGGCAACTTTGGTCTTGGCAGCATCCATATCAGCAGGCGGCAGAGTTTCGCCTGGACGTCCAACAAACTCCTGCTTGCCTAGCAGCACGCGTTTCTTCACAGCTTCCGGGAACCCCCCGGGAGGCTGTCCCATTCCGCCGCTGATCAGGTCAATCACTCCG